>NZ_MACM02000173.1:0-115404 GCF_001675465.2 Pseudomonas sp. AU12215 | reverse complement strand
CGGCCAGTCGACTGGGCAATGTGCAATTGCACTATCCAAGCAAGGTTGACGAGCAACAAAAAATCGCCGACTGCCTGTCTTCCCTCGACGAGCTGGTCACGGCGGAAACCCAAAAACTGAACGCTCTTAAGACCCACAAAAAGGGCCTGATGCAGCAGATTTTACCCCGCGATGGCGAAACCGTGCCGCAGCTGCGCTTTCCGGAGTTTCGGGATGCGTGGGTGTCATCACCAATGTCAGAAGTGTATTCCTTCAAAGGCAACAACTCGCTCTCGCGGGACAAGCTGAACTACACCGGAGGATCGTTCAGGAACATTCACTACGGTGATATCCATACGAAGTTTTCCCTGCACTTCCGTRTTGATGCCGAGCCAGTTCCGTATATCAATGACGGAGAGTCGCATTCGGCGATTCGACCTGAAAATTACTGCGTGGCCGGCGACATGGTTTTTGCGGATGCTTCTGAGGACATGGCAGATATTGGCAAAGCCATTGAGATCATCGATGCGGGTGATGTTCCGCTCGTTTCCGGGTTGCACACCATTCTTGCAAAGCAAAATGGAACCTCCTTTGTACTGGGCTTTGGTGCTTACCTGTTCTCATCCCAAAGTGTTAGGAGACAGATTCAGCGTGAAGCTCAGGGAGCAAAAGTTCTTGGGCTATCGGCCAGTCGACTGGGCAATGTGMAATTGCACTATCCAAGCAAGGTTGACGAGCAACAAAAAATCGCCGACTGCCTGTCCTCCCTCGACGCACTGATCGCCGCCCAAAGTAAGAAGATCAATGCCCTCAAAATCCACAAGAAGGGCTTGATGCAGCAATTATTTCCGGTGCTGGACGAGGTGCAGGTATGAAGCCCGGTCAGCCCTTCGCCGACCTGGCAGCGCTGGGGTCTCATCTGCGGCAGGAGTTGGAGAACAAGAAGACCATTCTGCTCTATGCCTACAACGGCACCGGTAAGACGCGCCTATCCATGGCATTCAAGGACATCGGCAAGCAAGGCGAAGGTGAGGATGAGAAGCGCGACACGCTCTACTTCAACGCCTTCACCGAAGACCTGTTCCATTGGGACAACGACCTGGAAGGCGACAACGACCGCAGGCTCACGCTCAATGCGGCCTCGCGCTTCTTTGCCGGTCTGGCCGAGTTGGAGATGGACAACCGCATCCGGCCGCTGCTGCAGCGCTATGCGGATTTCGATTTCCGCATAGATACGCAGGAATGGGCAGTGCGTTTCTCGCGCACGGTGGACGGGCAGGTCATCGACAACATCAAGGTGTCTCGCGGCGAGGAAAACATCTTTGTCTGGTGCTTCTTCCTTGCCGTCGTCGAGCTGGCCATGGACCCGGAGATCGAGGCTTACCGTTGGGTCAAGTACCTCTATATCGACGACCCGATTTCGTCGTTGGATGAACACAACGCGATTGCCGTGGCCAACCACTTGGCGCAACTGCTCAAGCGGCCTGAAAGCAAGCTCAAGACCGTTCTTTCGACGCACCACACGCTGTTCTTCAATGTGTTGTGCAATGAGTTGAAGAATGCCAAGCGGTATTTCATCAACAAGAACTCAACAGGTAGCAGCTACGTCTTGCGTGAGGAAACGGGCGACACGCCGTTCTTTCACCACGTCGCCGCTCTGGCCGAGCTGTACCAGGCTGCACAGGAAGACCGGCTGTTCACCCACCACTTCAACATGCTGCGCACGATCCTGGAGAAGACGGCGAGCTTTCACGGCCACAAGAACTTCTCGGTTTGCATCAAGCAGCAGGAGGATGACCCGGACGGCATCCTGCACGCCCGCCTGATCAACATCCTGAGTCACGGCAATTATTCGCTCTACGAGCCCCAGCAGATGCTGGACGAGAACAAGGCCTATTTCAGGAAGATTCTGCATGACTTTCTGAATCGCTACCCATTCAATCCCGAATTATTCCCTCAAGCCGTTGAGGCAACAGGTACACCATGACCGAATACGAAAAGCAAAAGCTGGGTAGGACTCTTTGGGCGATTGCCGATCAACTGCGCGGCGCGATGAACGCGGACGACTTCCGCGATTACATGCTGGCCTTCTTGTTCCTGCGCTATCTGTCGGACAACTACGAGGCCGCCGCGCAGAAGGAACTGGGGGCTGACTATCCCAGGCTGGCTGAGGGCGACCGCCGCGCGCCGCTCGCGGATTGGTATGAGAACAACGCCGACGACACCGCAGAATTTGAAAAGCAGATGCGCCGCAAGGTGCACTACGTGGTTCGCCCGGAATACCTATGGACCAGCATTGCGGAACAAGCTCGCACCCAGGACAAAGAGCTGCTGCACACCTTGCAAAACGGCTTCGCCTACATCGAGAACGAATCCTTTGCCAGTACCTTTCGGGGCCTGTTCTCGGAGATCAACCTAGCTTCGGACAAGCTCGGCAAGACCTACCCCGAGCGCAATGCCCGGTTGTGCAAGATCATCGCCGAGATCGCCAAGGGGCTGACACAGTTTTCCACCAACAGCGACACCCTGGGCGATGCCTATGAATATCTGATCGGCGAGTTCGCCGCGGGCTCAGGCAAGAAGGCCGGCGAGTTCTACACGCCGCAGCCGATTTCCAGCATTCTCTCGGCCATCGTCACGCTGGACGGGCAGGAGCCGGCAACGGGCCGGCGCCCGCATCTGGACAGTGTGCTGGATTTTGCCTGCGGCTCAGGCTCGCTGTTGCTCAACGTGCGCCACCGCATGGGGCCGCATGGCATCGGAAAGATCCACGGCCAGGAAAAGAACATCACCACCTACAACCTGGCGCGCATGAACATGCTGCTGCACGGCGTGAAGGATTCGGAGTTCGAGATTTTCCACGGCGACACCCTGCTCAACGAGTGGGACATGCTGCGGGAAACCAACCCGGCCAAGATGCCGAAGTTCGACGCCGTGGTGGCCAATCCGCCCTTCAGCTATCGCTGGGAACCGACCGATGCGCTCGGCGAGGACGTGCGCTTCAAGAACCACGGCCTGGCTCCAAAGTCGGCGGCCGACTTTGCTTTTCTGCTGCATGGCTTCCATTTCCTGAAGCAGGACGGTGTGATGGCCATCATCCTGCCGCACGGCGTGCTGTTCCGTGGCGGCGCGGAAGGGCGCATCCGCACCAAGCTGCTCAAGGACGGCCACATCGACACCGTGATCGGCTTGCCGGCCAACCTGTTCTTCTCCACCGGTATTCCGGTGTGCATCCTGGTGCTGAAGAAGTGCAAGAAGCCCGACGACGTGCTGTTCATCAACGCGGCCGAGCACTTCGAGAAAGGCAAGCGGCAGAACCACTTGCTGCCCGAGCACATCGACAAGATCATCGACACCTACCAGTACCGCAAGGAAGAGGCGCGATATTCGCGGCGGGTGCCACTGGATGTCATTGAGAAGGAACACGACTACAACCTGAACATCTCGCGCTATGTCAGTACCGCAGAGGCCGACGAGGAAATCGAGATCAAGACGGTCCATTCTGAACTGGTTTTGTTGGATCAAAAAATCAAGACGGCTACCGAGCGGCACAACGAACTCCTCAAGGAGCTAGGGCTGCCCTTGCTACCTTATGGCACGTCGATGACTTCGCCGGAATAGTGTGCAAACCGTATTCGCGCCGTGGAGCCACTTACCGGTTGCACTACAGGTACTTCTTGAACGTCGCCGCCGCAATGCACACCGCCACGCCGAGCAGTGCGGCGCTGGGCAGCAGGATCAGCAGCGGGTTCACGCTGACCGGCAGTGCCAGGTAAGTCACCCACGGCAGTACGGCCAGCGGGATCAGGCTGGCCCTGGCGCGGTGATAGATGAACCCCGATTCGCGTCCCGCGCCGAAGCGGCGGATGTCCCGGCGCA
The DNA here is from genome assembly GCF_001675465.2 of Pseudomonas sp. AU12215. NCBI lineage: Bacteria > Pseudomonadati > Pseudomonadota > Gammaproteobacteria > Pseudomonadales > Pseudomonadaceae > Pseudomonas > Pseudomonas sp. AU12215. The sequence goes on along the minus strand of NZ_MACM02000173.1, from coordinate 111,546 downwards.
CCAGGCCGTCCACCAGCCCGACGAAGGCGGCCATCAGGAACAGCGGCAGGGTCAGGCACAGCACCAGCAGCCGCACGAGGAAGACCAGCGTCGTGTAGGCCGCCGCGATCAGGTAGCTCTCCACGTTCACGTAGACCAAGCCGATGTAGTAGCGGAAATCCTTGGTCGGGCGATGGCTGCCGGCGCTGGCCTGCGTCGAGGCGTCGCGTATCCAGTCCAGCAGACCGCTCTTCACGAACAGACAGTCGTAGCCCTGCTCGACCAGCCGGTGCGCGGTGCGCCCTGGCTCCTGCACCAGCGCGCTGCGCGTGAAATGCGTGGAGAGCTGATCCAGCTCGTAGTGCAGCATGCCCTGCGCGTGGCGCCAGCCCTGATCGGGCCAGAAGAAGTGCATGCCGACGCATTCGATCAGGATGCACAGCAGCAGCGCGCCGCACAGCACGCCGAAGAAGCGGAACGGCAGCGTGATGAGGCCGGCGATCAGCCCCTGCTGTCGTTGCTGCTGGCGCTGTGCCGCGACGGCCGGATCGCTCATGCTTCGGCCTCTTCAGCGGCGGCCATCTGCTTGAAGTCGTCCAGCAGGTCGTCGGGCAGCGCCTTGTCCTGCAGGCCGGGGATGCCCTGGTTCTCCCACCAGTCTCCCGCCTCGACGTAGTGCTGTCGCATGTAGCCGGCCAGCTCCTGCAGATCCTTCGGCATGGCTTCGTCGGGGTCGGGTGCCGGCAGCGGCATGCGGACTTTCCAGAGGTTGCCGCCCTCGGTCAGCGCGAAGCACTGCCCCTTGGGCAGCGCCACCACATGCGCCGGCTCGATCAACGGCACGCTGTTGCTGCTGATGCGGTCCTGGGTGTTGGACGTGAACGCGGTATTGCCGTGCGGGTCGGAGCTGTCGGTGGCGCCGCTCATCAGTGCCGTGGCATACACCTCAACCTTGGGCAGTTGTCGCGTCAGCAGTTCGGCGGTGGCGGTCTCGCGCACGCGCAGCATGAACAGGTTGTTGAAGTTGCCGACGACCTGGCCGGCCTTGGCACGGTTGCCGATGCGCGCCTCGATGTCGCTCAAGGTCTGCGTGTAGGCCGTCACCTGCACGCCGGCACCGCCGCCCTTGTTGACCATCGGAATGAACTCGTCGCCCATGAGTTCATTGAATTCGTCGGCGTGGACGTTGATCAGAATCTTGGCGCCCACCGCGGCGCCGGGCAGCCCGTCGTCGATGCCGAACTTGTAGATGTGGCCGGCGACCGAGACGAGATCGCTGAACATCGAGTTGCCCACCGCCGCCGCGACTTCGGCGTCGGACAGCGCATCCAGCCCCACGTAGACCACCGCGCGTTTGCGGATGACCTGCATCCAGTCGAAGATCGGCCGCGGGTCGGACAGGTCGGAATAGTTCGGTGCGAGCAGTTGCGCGATCTTGCCGGTGGTGAGCTTCTCCAGCAGCGGCAGCAGCGAAGCGACGATCTTGTCGAAGTACGTCCGGTCGTAGCGCACGGCGCTGCGCAGGCCGTCGAGCACCGGGTCATAGATGCGCACCTGGGACAGGTACTGTTCGAGGGCCACCACGCGCTTCTCGCGCCCGATCATGTTGCGCGGGATGTTCTTGTCGTTCAGCTTCGCTTCGAGCTGGACGATGACCTCCCAGGCCTTCGGCTCGTTCTTGGCGAAGTAGTGCTGGGCGTACTCGATGAACAGCGCGTCGATGTTGATGACGTGGCGCTGGATCAGCAGGTAGTCCGGCCGCTGCCCCAGCTCGACCAGGGCGCGCGCGATGATGTTGACGAAGCGCCATGCGAATTCGCGGAACGCGGCGCTGTTGCCTTCGCCCGAGAGCTGCCCGGCGATGCGCGTGGCAACCTCGGAGATCCGCCCGAACCGGCCCACGGCGTTGTAGCGCGCCGAGATGTCCGGCCAGCCCAGATGGAAGACGTAGAACTCGCCTTCGCGCCCGGCGCGCTTGGCCTCAACGTACATGCGCTTCAACAGATCGGCATCGCCCTTGGGGTCGAAGACGATCACCACCTCGTGCTCGCCGCGGACCTTGCGGCGGATGTCTTGCGTGATGAACAACTCGGCCAGCCGCGTCTTGCCCACGCGCGTGGTGCCCAGCACCAGGGTGTGGCCGACGCGCTCGCCCAGCGGCAGCGTGACATCGACCTCGTGCGGCTCGATGCCATGCAGGCGCGGCATTCCGCCGAGCGGTGGCAGCGGTCGCGCCGGGTTGAGCGGGCTGTCCCAGGCCAGCGCGCGCGCCAGCGTCGAGACGGGAAACGGGGCGAACTCAAGCCGCTCCTCCAGCCGCCGGGCGGCCCGGTAGATCGCCGTCGGCTCGACATAGCGGCGGAACTCCGGCCGGTAGGTCTGCATCAGCCGGTGCGTGTGCCGCTGCTCCCAGCGAAAGCCCCGGCCGACGAACAGCCGTTGCTGACTCACCGGTACGTCGCGGCTGGTCATCACGTAGCGCGGCAGGCGGCGGATGTTGCGGCGATAGCGCAGGATCGCCCAGGCATCGCGCAGGCGAATCGCGCCAAAGGTCAGGAAAGCCAGCGCCGAGCCCAGGCCAAGCAGCGGGTTCAGCGCAAGCGACCACGGTGCCACCAGGCACAGAATCGCGGCGCCGGTGCAGACCACCACGGTGTAAAGCTCCACCGCTGGCCGCAGCAGCACCTCGACCGCATGCGGTTGGGCCATTGGCGCACCTACTGCTCGACGCCGGTGGCCGTGATGAGCACCGGGTAGTGGCGCAGGCCCAGGCGCTGGGCCAGGTCGTCGCCGGAGACCGGCGACAGGGTCAGGCCAGGCGCCAGCCTGCGCAGCGCCGTCAGCGCGGCCATCGACTCCACATTGACCACCAGGCCCACGGCCCCCAGCTCGCGCAGCGCGGTCTGCCGCTGCCGCAGCCAGGCGCGCGAACGCTCGTCGTCGCCGATCAGGAACAGCGCCGTCAGGCCCGGCGCCCGGATGACACGGCGCTGCACCTCGCCCGGCGACAGTTGCGTCGAGCGCACCGGCAGCATGGCGGCTTCGGCGTCGGCCGCGTTACCCGCGTGAGGGGCCGGCATCGGGGCCAGCGGTGCGGCCTGATCCGGCTGAGGATTCAGAGACTGGTAATACGGCAGCGCGGAGGCGCCGCCGCGGTCTTCGACGACGATCAGGGGCGCGGAGGCGGTCTGGGCGAAGACGGTGGCCGTGGACAGCAGCCCGATGGCGGCGATGAGGACGATGTGGTTCATGGCGTGGTGGCCTGGAGGGTTGGAACGGGAACGCCGGGGTCGAGCACGCGGCTCAGGTGCCGATGCACACTGCGCCGGTAGCGCGCCGCGGGTGCCCCGCCGGCGGGCCGGTGGTAGCGGCCGATGGCAAGCAGCCAGTCCTCGCCCGGCGTGTGCTGTTCGCGCAGGATTTCCGCAGCGATGGCGAGGTTGCGGTACGGGTCCAGCAGCTCGCAGGGCTGGGTGTAGCGATGCGCGTGGTAGCCGAGATTGACCTGGCCGAGGCCGGCGTCGATGCGATTGGCCGGCGTGTGGGCGAGTGCCCGGCGCAGCCCCGCGCAGGCCTCGGCGCGGGTGGCGTAGCGCTGCGGCGTGCCGGCGACGTTGAGCGTCCACGGCCAGGGGATCAGGCGCCCGCGCAGCATGGCGCCGCTCTCCTGCAAGGCTACCGCGTACAGCACCGCCGCCGGCACGTCTGCACGGTGCGCCGCCAGTTGATAGGCCGGCGGCGGCACTTCCCGCGCCAGGGCGGCCAACGCCCAGCCGCCGCTGGTGAGCAGCAGCACGGCGCCGGCGCAGCGGATGGCGACGCGGGATGGCCGACGCTCCCGGCCCGGAGTAGCTATTGCCGCTGCCATTGACCGTTCACCTCGCGCACCACGGCCGGCAGATCGCCGGGCAGGCCGAGCGACAGCCAGCGTCCCGCATCGTGGTTGAGCGTGATGGTGCGGGCGCGCACCCTGGCCGGGTCGATGCCCACCCGGGTGGCCCACTGCCGGATGCGCGCGTCGTCCTGACGGCTGCCGACCATGTAGAGATCGAAGGCCGTGCCGGCCGCCTGCAACTGCTGCACGCGCTGCGCGCACGGTGCGCAATCGGCCTTGACGAAGACCGCCAGGCGCCCGGAGCCGGTGTTGCCGGCACCCTGCGCCTTGGCGCCGGGCAGGCTCACGCGCGGCTGGCCGGGAAACAGGCGCTGCCACGCCGCGTCGTAGGCCCGCTGGTAGGCCAGCGTCTTGCCGACGCGCCGGGCCTCGGCCTGCACCTGCAACTCCGCGTAGCGCCTGCGCTCCTCCTCGCTGCGGGCCTCGATGCCCAGCGCCGTGAGCGGATCGAGCTGCGGCGAATAGACCCCGAGCGGCCCCTGCATCAGTTGCCGGTAACGCGCCCACTCCTCGGGCTGAAGCCCCCACTCCCGCGCCTGTCTCTCGTCGAGCGCGGTATCAGCGCCCGGCTGCACCTGGGCGGGCACCATGCGCGAGTTCGTCACCGGGGCCGGCTGGGCGGATGCGCCGAAAGCGGCGAACAGGACAACGGCAGCGAGCAACGGCCGCAGGTTCATGGCGACCTCCTACGGCACCGCGACGCGCTGCGTCTGGCCGTTCACCTGGAACACGCCCGCCTGCGCCTCGATGGACTGCAGTTGCCAGCCGCCCTCGGCATCGCCCTCGCGCAGCAGCCGGGCGCCCGCGAGCGAGGCCGCGGCGGTGGAGGTGATCGACAGAAAGCGCTCGCCTCCCCGCAGCTCCACGCCGAGCGCCCGGAACGGCGGCTCCGGCACCTTGGGCTTCGTCGCAACCGGAGCGCGCGGGCGAGCGGCGGATGCCACCTGCCGGATCTTCTCCAGGCGGGTTTCGATTCCGCTCACGCGCGCCAGCAGCGTCTGCAGGTCGACGGCCAAGGCCCTCGCCTCATCGGCCTCTTCGAGGCGCGTCATCCGTTCGTCCAGCGCCTGCCGCGCGTTGGCGAATTCGGCCTGGCTGATCGGCACCGGCCGGCGCTTGTCCGCATTGGCCTGGTGTTCGAGATCGGCCACGCGCAGGCCCAGCGCATTGACCTGCGCATCCTGTGCGCTGCTCTGGGTCTGTTCGGCGAGCCGCGACAGGCCGACGCTGTTGACGAGTGCCACGGCACTGATGAGGACCAGCCAGAAGGCCGCGGCGACCTTGAGCCAGCGCGTGCGGGAATTGCGCTCGGATGGCGCTTGGGGAAAGGTCATGGCTGCATCTCCCCGGGCCGGTCGGCGTCCGGTACGGGCGTGGCGGTGCCGGGCGGGTTGGCGGAAAGGAAGGTGGGAGCACCGCGCCGGCTGAAGCAGACCTGGCGGGTCAAGTCATCGACCGACAGCTCCCAGGCGGGGCCGGCAAGGGTCAGCAAGGCATCGCGCAGCATCAGCGGGCCCAGGCGCAGGTGTGCGGCGGGCAGCGGCAGCGCGTAGAGCGTGGCGGCCTCGGCCGCATCGCAGAGCCGGTAGCCGGAGCGCAGGAGCACATGGCGCATGGCATCGCCCACGCTGGCATCGAGCATGGGCGGAATCGAGACCTCCACCGCCTGCTGCAAGAGATCCCGCTGCGCAGGTTCCGGCACCAGCTCGACCAGGGTGTAGCGTCCGTAGCGGGCCACCGGAACGAAACCCGGCTCCGGCGCGACGGCGGTTGGCGATGCGGCCGGCACCGCTGACGCAGACGGTGCGGCGGTCGTCGCGCAGCCGGCGGCCAACAGGCTGCCGGCCAGCAAGCCAGCGACGAGGGCCAGGCGGTGAACAGCGCGGATGGATGGTTGCATGGAGGGCGCTTCCCTGGAACACGGAGCGCTCACCATCGCCGCCGCTTGGCCTGCGGGCAGCAAACAAAACGCACTGACGCCCGCCCGAATACATGGGGGGCGGCGCCATAGACTGTCATACGCCCAAGAAAAACGGCCCCGAAGGGCCGTGGAAAGAAGCCGGCGACCCCGAGGGGCCACCGGCATGGGCACATGGATCAGACCGTGACAAGCTGCCGGGCCAGTGCGACCTCGACGGAATCACCATCCTGGTTCAGAACATCCAGGCCCGACTCGGGTACGTCTCCCGACGTGCTTTGCGACACCATGATCTTCCGGGCCATCAACCCCAGGCAGGTCATCTGCGAGGAGTTGGCGTAGCCGAGGTAGATCACGCGCACCGGCTGCTTCTGGCCGATGCGCCATGAGCGCCGCGCGGCCTGCTGCAACGAATACACGTTGTAGCCCGACTGGAGGAACACGATGGTCGGGAACTCCAGCAGGTCCAGGCCGGTTTTCACCAACTCGGGATTGGTGATGAGCACATCGATGCCACGGTCCAACTGCTCAGCGATCCAGTCCTCGCGGCGGGAGGCATCCACGCTCGCGCGCAGTACCGCCACCTTGAAGCCTTCCTGCTCCAGCAGCACCTTCAAACGCGACGTGGTGTCGCGCGTGCCGGTGTAGACCGAATAGACCAGGGTCTTGCGACCTTCTGCCTTCTCCTGCTTGCAGATCTCGATCAGCTCGCGTTCCTTGGGCATCACCTCCAACTCGTTGAACTGAGCCGGCACGAACGCCAAGGTGTTGCGCGTGCGCGGATGCACCACGGTTTCCGACCGGAAGCAGCAGTCCGGCCAGGCCAGCAGCACGTTGAGGACCACGCCGAGCAGCGTCGTGTCGCGCTTCGCCAGGGCCTGCTTCAGCTCCTGGGTCAGGCGACCCGCCAGATCGCGGTAGGCCGCGGCCTGCGCCGTGTCCATCGCGACTTCGCGGAACTCCTCGTCGTAAGGCGGCAACACATTGCCGCCGATGTCCTTCAACTTGAGGAATACCGTGAACGGCAGGACGCACCGCAGTACGCCCTTCGGACCGAAACCCGGCGCCTTGACCGTGCGCACCGATACCTTGGTGCCCTTGGCCGTCTTGTGCGCCGTGCCAGTGCTCTCGGAATAGATGTCCTTCAAGACACCGTGATCGCGCATGAACGCCATCGCGGCCGACGTCATGCTGCCGCTCTTCGTCGGCCGGTAGCCGTCTTCGATCATCCGCCCCGGCAGGGCTCGGAACAGCAGGTGGAACAGGTCGTCGCCGTAGCCGCCCATCAGTGTGCCGGTGAGCAGCAGCGTCTTGCGCGCCTTGGCCGCCAACACCCCCATGGCCTGGCCCTGTGCGGAGCCGCCGTTCTTGTACTCGTGTGCCTCGTCGGCGATGAGCAGGTCGAACGTGCCTTGGGGAAGCTGCCTCTTGATGAACTCGGACGGCTGGTAGCCGCCCTCGCCGAAGCCGAACTCCATGTTGGCCATCGCACGTTCCATCCGATGGGCTTGCCGGTCCGAGAAGACCAGCTCGCCGTTGCCATCCATCAGGTTGATGAACTCGTGGATGTTGTCCCCGAGCATCGACGCGAGGAAGGCGTCACCGAACTTTTGCATCAGCTTCTGCGCGGTGACTTCCCCGATGGTTGGAATACGCTTCAGTGCCTTGAGCACGGTCGAGGACTGGTCGCTGGCGGACAGGCCTCTCGGACGGATCAACGACCACAGCGGTGCACGGCAGTGGCTGCACTTGCGGCGGGACTCCTCGGCTTCCAGCTCGACCGGGTTGATCGGCTCGCCGTCGAGGTCGGTGATGACATGCCCGCAATCCGGGCAGGCCCCCACGTCGCCGTGAGGCATGCGCCGCCGAACGAAGACAGGCTTCCAGTGGAACCCCATCCGCATCCGCACGCGGCCCAGGACGAAGAACTCCTGGCCCTGGGCCGGCACGCCCAACTGCTCGCGCAGTTTCAGCAGCTTGACCAGCGTGTCCGGGCCATTGAGCACCCAGACCTTGGCGCCGGCCACCGTCTCCTGGATTTCGCGCCGCCACTTGTAGACCAGGTGGGGTGGCGAGAGCACCAGGGTGCGGCGGTAGCCTTCGGCGTTGAGCACGGCGGCGGTGGCAATACCCACCGTCGTCTTGCCGCAGCCCATCTCGCCATTGACGATCGCGGCGCGTTCGCCGCGATCGACCAACAGCTCGGTGACGGCATGGACCACATCGGCTTGCGCCGGGAACAGCTTGCGCTTGAGCGCGGCGAGGATCAGTTGCCGATGCACCCGCACCTGGCCGGTGTAGACCGGAGGATTGGCGCGGTTGAGCGAATCGAGCAACTCGTCGCCGAACTCCGATACGAAGTCCTGCAGGCTGAGCGTGAGGGGTGAAGCGGCCGCTTCGAGCAGGTCGCCCTGCACAGCGGTTTCGGGAATGGTTTCGAGATCGAGGGACATGGTGATGCTCCAAAGCAAATGGGGCATGCACCTCCCTCACGGGGCGGCGACATGCCCCTGGGGGGAAAGAAAGAAGCGGCGCGAGACCGCTGGATGGGGATCAGTATTCGCTGGGCAGCAGCAGCGTGGTGACGCTGCGATCCCATTCGGTGATGATCCAGAGCTTCAGGTTGGGCGTGACCTGGTAGGACGAGAACAGACGATCCTCGCCGGACTTCAGCGCGGCGTCGTTCTGCCGCCGATCGCTGTCGCTCAGGTCGCCCCATTCGCCATGAAGATGGCGGCGCAGGTACGGCGTGGGGTTGAGCCGGCCCTGTCGGACCAGCTCGTCGACGCCGGCGGTCATGACCACCTGCCCGGGCGAAAAGCGTGCTTGTGACGCGAGGTTGAGGACTGCGAGTGCCATGGTGGTTTCTCCTTCTGGAAGAAGGGGCCACGGCACCCCATCGGGGCGACGTGACCCCGGTGGGTGGATGAAAGCGACGGCGAACCGTCAGGGAACAGCGATCAGCGGATGGTCAGCACTTCGCCCCACGTGGGCGAGCCCAGCGTCAAGTCCCATGCACGAATGACCGGCACGAACTTGTCGGTGAGGATGCGCGTCTCGGCCACGGAGCCGTCGTCGCGTTCGGTGTATTCCGTCTGGAGCGTCTTCTCCTTGTGGGTATCACCTTTGACGACGAGCACGCGCCCGCTCTTGGACTTCACTACGCCGGAGATCGCGCCTGCGGCCAGAGCCAGGGCGAGATGCCAGTGCGACAAGGCCCGCGCGGGCGGACGCAGCGATTGCTGCGCGGCGCCCAGGTGGGTATCGAGCGCCGGCCAGAGTCCTTGCAGCCGGCCGACTTCATCGGCGAACTGCTCGGGCTCCATCGTCACGCGATAGAAGTGCTCCGGCTCGGCCGGGCTGGCAGGGACGGTGTACGGCAGGAACGGCCATTCGAGCGGCAGTTCCTCGGCTTCGGCGTCACCCTGTCCGATCTGCAGCAGCAGACCGCGCACGGCTTTGACCGACTCCGACGCCTGGTCGCGTTGACGAATCCTGCGACCGAAGATCACTACCTGCTTGAACTGCGTTTCCACCGCACGGTAGATGCGCAGGTCGGCGAAGTGGCGCGTCAGCCATCCGACCAGCTCGGCGTCGAGCACGTAGTGCGGCACGATGAAGACCAGCACGCCACCGTACTGCAGCAGCGGCAGCGCGCGCTGATAGAACAACTTTTCCAGCCGCGCACGGCCCTGGCCCTGATAGCCGATGTTGCCGTTCACGTCCTTGCTCAGGTCGCCATACGGCGGGTTCAGCCACAGCAGCCCGAAGGACTGGCGCGAGATCAGCGTGTCCATCAGGTCACCTTGGATGCAGCGATCGACCAGTTGCCGTGCGTGGCGGGCGCGCTCGGCGTCGTACTCGACGGCGAAGGCCTGGACCTGCTCGCGCCCGAGGGCGTGAGCGGCTTCGGCGATCGCCACGCCTTCGCCGGCGCAGGGATCGAGGATGGACATGGAGCCGGGAGACGGCGCCAGTGCGGACAAGGCCCGCTCCAGCGTCGGTTCGTCGGTGGGGAAGTAGCCGTTACGAATGAAATTGCGCGCCAGGCGCGGAAACATGAGTGCCATGGATTTCTCCTGATGATGGATGAGGGAAGGCGGGCACGCGCGGCGCGCATGCCCGTGGGGATGGTTCACGCCACACGCCGAAGCGGTGCGTTCGCGGCCAGTTCGTACTGCGTGGCGCCGAGGGTGCCGTTGCGAATCAGTTCGCCCAGCGCCTTCGTCAGCGCCGGGACATCGAGGGCCAGCCGATGGCCTTCCAGTGGCCCGAGGGCCAAGGGAAGACCGGTCAGCATCCGCCGTGTCTGCAACAGCTCCAGCACGGTGTCGCGCCAGTGGTCGAGCAGTGGCAGCGGGCAGGTGTCCTGCACCAGCGTCCACAGCCGGTCGAGCCGGTGCGCGGAATCCCTGGGCAGAAGCGCCAACGCGCTGGCGTTGGCCTTGTCTGGCTTCACGCAGCGACGATCGAACAGCCACACATTCGTCAGCGAACCGAACAGCGTTCGCCGATAGGCGCGGGTGATGCGCTTTTCCAGGTTCTCGACGTTGCCGACGAAGACCGGGATGGATGCGCCCTGCTCGGTGATGACGTGGAACTGGTCGAGCCCCTGTTCATCCCGGCCGAGGGTCAGGCGGGCGAGGAACTCCTGAACGGCGGTGTCGCGCGCCCAGATCGACAGAAAGACGAGATTGCCCTGCTCGTCACCGACGCAACCGTCGGCCATGAGGTCGGGGCATTCGTCGATGCGGTACAGCGGTTTCGCGGAAGAAGGTGCAGGCATGGTGATGTCCTCTTGGAAATGAAGGAGCAACCAAAGCCCGCGGGGCCATGCTCGCCCCGGTTGGGTGAAGGAAGATGCGTGCCGCTAGACAGCGCGCCCCGCGTGAAAGCGGTGAACCCGCTCGCGCCACTCGGGGCTTTGCACCGGCGCCATGTCGAGATAGCGCAGCGGGCACGAGTAGTAGTACGGATGCACGGACTCGTCGAGGGACTTGTAGCCCCAATCGCCGCCCGAGCTTTCCAGCAGATGGCAGCCGATGTAGCAGACGGACTCACCGGCCGCGAGGCCCATGACGCCCGCCTGCCTAGCGGTGACGCGAACCACGGTCCACAGAACGTCGCCGTCGAGCGTGTGGTCGATGACTTCGCAGCAAGCGCGTTCGGACGCCTGCGGAGCGAGCAGCTCGCGGATCAACTGATCGCGCGTCTGACGAACGAAGGTCCAGCCCATGAGGGTCTCCTTGAAGAAAAGGCCGGAGCCCTCCCCGTCGGGGGAGAACCCCGGCGGGTGGCGGTATGCCGCGCAATGCGGCGGATGGATCAGGCAGCTTTGAGGTGCCAGTCCTGGGACAACGGAGCGAACTCGTAGCCCAGCTTGTCGAGACGGTCGCGCTGCTGACGCAGCACACGACGATCCACGGTCGCGTCGAGCTTCACGGTCTCGCCCAGGGGCCACAAGGAAGCGAAGAGCGCCGCGTCGTCTGCCTCGGCCGAGGCCGCAGCGGACGCGGGAGCCGGTTCGCTGCCGAACGGCGTGGTATCGACCAGGGGATCGCGCGGACTACGCGGCTTCGCCTTCGGCTTGGCCGGGGGCGTTGCCGGCGCGGGCGCCTGCGCTTCCTCGTCGATCGGATCGACTTCCTGCGGACTCAGCCGGCGGGCTTCGTCGCGGCTCAGGGCGTCGATGTTGGACAGCGTCATCCCGCCCAGATGGGCGCGGATTTCGATGACCATGCGGCCGTTGGCGTTGTACGTGGAGGGGCGAATCTCGACGATGACGAAATCACCGTCGTACTTGCCCTCGCGGTACTGATCGAGTTCGGCGTTCTTCACGACGAACTCGCCGATCGAGGTCGCCAGGCGGCCGACGTTGAAGTCGCCGTTCCTGCCGTGGATGGTCTTGATGGCCAGTTGGCCGGGAATGGTGATCATGAAGGTCTCCTGCTGACGAAGAGAAGACAAGGCCCCGGGGATGGGGCCTTGCGGATCAGAACGACTCGGCAACGGCCAATGCGGGGGCATCGGCTGCGTCGTCGGCAGCATCGGCGACGGGCTTGGAAGGCTCCGGTGTCGAGGCTTGCTGCGCAGCGGGCGCATCGGACGTCACCGGGACTTCCGGGTCCCGCTCGTCGGTCTCGGTCGGCTTGGGTTCGGCCTTGTAGACGAGCTTGCCGTCGACCTTGATCCAACTGACGAACAGCAGGCGGGCCTTGAGGCTCACCCCCTGCTCGCCGGCACGCTTGCCCTTGGAGTAGGTGAAGGTGTCGGTCCACAGGTCGCCCAGGCGGAAGCCGATCATCACCTTCTTCTCGGCGTCGACCGCCTGAATGCAGCGGCGCACCAGGTGCTGCGCTTCCGATCCCGATACGCGCGTGTCGAAGCGCACATACGAGACGTCATCGCTGGGACCGTTCAGGGCCGCGATGTCGCAGGCCAGGAACGCATCGCCTTTCTTGGGCTTCACTTCGCGGATGCGATTGAGGTACCCGAGGCCGGTGATGTGCAGATCGAAGTAGGACTTTTCGTTGGAAGTGGTCATGGTGAATCTCCTGGGAACAAAGAGGCGGAGACACACCCGACCCAAGGCGGGGAAGGTGTGGAACCCCCGCGTGGGTTGATGGAACAGCTTGGTGGCATCGCCATCGAAAACCGATGGCCGTTCGCGCATGGATGCCGGTGCGAACTGGAGTGATCAACGCGGTCGGAACCGCATCGCAGCCTTGAAGATCGTGGCTGCCTGGGCATGTCGCTGACGGACGTCAGCGGAACATGGCCGGAAGCGTGGCGCCAGGACGGCGCGCATGCGAGCGGCAATCGGCACTCGCGGCTGTCCGCATTGCCGGGAAGAAAGAAGCCCCCGGAGCGGGGGCCGGGGATGGGCGGTCAGTTACCGCTGGGCGGAGGAACCGCCTGCAGCGACAGGTGTGTCGTGGTGGCGGACACGTCGAGGTCGTCCTCGCTGTGCAGGATGCGCGCAAACACGCCCTCCTGTGGATCGAAGAACTCGCCAAAGTCATCGCCGCCGAACTCGGCGCGCGCCAGCTCCCACCAGTCATCGAAGGCATCGACATCTGGGTTGCAGCCGGCGGCATAGGCGATGGTCTTCTGGCGACCATCGGGTCGGCGCTCGCCGCGCTCGGCCAGGAAGTACACGCCCTGATCCTTGACCAGGATGACGCGGCATTGATTCGCCACCGCTTCGGCGAGCACGGGCCGCAGCTCCGTGCCTTTGAATCGAACAGTCATGGGTGTGATCTCCAGGGATGCAGGAAGAGAGGCTTCCCGCCGCGAAGGCGGGAAGCTGCTGGGAGATCAGTGCCGGACAGCCTTGCGACCCGACAACAGGCACTGCACTCGGATGCGGCGCCAGCTCCCGTCGTCGATCAGCCGTTCCAGCGTCTCGCCGAGGGTGTCGAAGAACACCTCATCGACCCGTTCAATCAGCTCGCCGTCGCGGCGCAGCTCCACCGCGTAGAGGTCGAGGCCACGCTCATACAGCACGGTGACGTGACCCTGGAACTTCATCGTGGCGACGGTGAAGCCGATGGCCGGTGGCGTGCGGATGATGTCGGCGGGCAGCGGATCGACCCAGGTGATGTCCCGAGCACCGGCGTCCACCAGCATGTGGGTGATGCGCCGGAAGCCGTCGGGAGCGGGCAACTGCTCCAGTTGGTCGATCAGTTCCTGCAGCTCGGGGCAGCGCGGCTCGGGGATCGGCAGCTTCGCCGGTGCGGACCCGAGCACGAACCGCTTCACCGTGTAGGGCTGGCCGTCGGCGGTGAACTCGGTCTGCTCCTCGGGCGTGTCCGCCCGCTGACCGTCGAAGCGGCGTCTGACATAGGGTTCGACCTGCACCTTGGCGCCCTCGTCGGGCACTTCGGTCACGAGCGTGCGATCAAGCACCGCGAACTCGGCCCGTCCCGTCTTGACGACGATGGCCTCGTCGGTGGTGGCGATGACCTTGCCCTCGAAAGGCTTCGGATCGATGTGAAAGCCCAGCGTCGAAACCTTGGGCTGGCCGTCGAAGATGTTGAACTTGAACGAACGGACGTTGGAAGGCACATGACCGACAACGAGCGTCGGCATCTGTGCACGGATGGCTTGGGTATCCATGGGGAGACTCCTTGTGGCAACCAAGGGACTCCCGCCCGCAAGGGAGGTCGGTCCCTTGAGGGTGAGGTGGATGGACGCGGGTGCGCCCGGAGAACGAAACAACCAGCACGGCGAACCGCGCCGCAGTCTTGAAGGTCTCGACTGCCTGGGCATGCTGCCGGCAACGCCAGCGAACATGCGGCCAGCGTGCGGCACATGGCGGCGGCCGTCCGCCGGGAATCGGCAATGCGCCGGCACCGCGTTCCGCGAAAAAGAAGAGCCCCGACGTAGGGGCTCGAATGGGTTGCGGGTTACTCGTCGTCGTAGAGCGTCAGCCCGTCCAGCACGGGCGCGTCGGCATCGAAGATCAGCAGGCGCACGTCGGCGAGCGCGGCCAGGTGGAGCACCTCCACGAGGGACTCTGGCATGCCTTTCCGGCGATGCTCTCGCTGCAACCGCTCGGCGGTGATGCCTTCGACCCGTTGCAGGTTCTCGTCCGTCCAGGGCGTGGCGATCAGCTTCACGCCGACCGCCGGGCTGTAGGGAATGCGGAAGGCCACGAACAGAAAACCGCTCGGCGTGGCGATGTCGGCCAGGTTGGCCAGATAGCGACCGGCCTCCACGGTGATGTGCGCCGAACTGATTTCCCAGGCACGGCTGTAGAACCCAGTCTCGAAGCGCAGGCGGCGTACCACCTCGCGCGCGGCTTCCTCGGAGAAGGTATCGCCGACGTGCAGCGGCTGGCCGGCTTCTTCGGCCATGACGGCGTAGACGAGGTTTCGGGCGATGCCGTGGCTGGGGCACTGCGCGTCCAGCTCGGGCGGCACGTTCTGGCCCTCGGTGATCAGCGCGAAGTCGTCGCAGAAGACGCAGGCATGGCGCTCGACCTGGCTGTCCGGCAGATGCGACTGCGAGACGTGCAGCGGCAGATAGCTCAGCGGGCAGTCGTCGTCGTAGGAAATCGCCAGCAGCCGCTGCACGGACAGGCCATCGTAGCCGCGGACGAAGGGGTTTTTGGAATGAGACATGGGATTCCTCCAGCAGAGGATGGCCGAGGCAATCCCCTGCCGGGGATTGAACCCCAGCGAGTGGATGAAGTGGCAACCGGTCAGCCGGCCGCGGCGTCGGGCCGCCCTGGTGGCGGGCGGTGCAGGTCAGTGGAAGATGGTGATTCGGGACATGGCCGCTCCTGCGAAAGGAAGGAGGGACATGGCCCCGAACGGGGACGCACGTCCCTCGTGGGGTGGGATGAAAGGACGGTGGGTTGCCAGGCACGGCTCACCAGCCGTTGTAGTGCAGCGTGAGGTCAGCGATGACCTGGCGCCGTTCCAGATCGAGGCCGCCGAAGTCGGACAGCCCCTCGAAGCCGCAACGCTTGAGCATCGCGCCGCCCTCGCGGGAGTTGTAGAAGCTCACCATCGCTGACAGGAACATGCGTTGACCGCTGCTCAGTACGCCCAGGGCGTCGTTGAGCATCAGCATGTTGGGCCGCAGGTCCCACTTGGTGGTGGCACGCTGCAGACCTTCGCGTGTGCCGTCGCCGAACCACTCGTGGCCGGCGATCTGCGCGCCGCACTTCCAGGCCTCGAAGAAGGCCTGCGGTGCAGCGTCGAAGTGCGCCTGTTCCAGCGCCATCTGATCGAGCACGTCTTCGGGTAAAGACAGATTCATGAGAGAACTCCTTGAAGGGTGGGAATCAGGGGTGAGCGCGCTGTGTCCAGGCATGGGTATCCAGGGCGCGCTGTGCTGCGAGGTGGGTCGGGAAATACTCGACGGACTCCCGCGATACCGGGCCCTCGTCGTCTTGCGTGCCGATGTAGTGGCCGGCCGCGCTGCGCAGCACCTGTAGCGGCAAACGCTTGCCGGTCCAGGCCAGCGCCAGCGCACCACTGCGCACTGCGGTTGCAGAGGAAGATGCAGAAGGTTCAGACATGCCGTGCTCCTTGGTGGGTCGAGGAGCACGCATCCCGTAGAGGATGGAGTTCCCCTCGGGTGGTTGAGAAAAGTGCATCGTCGCCAGGCCGGCGAGCGTCCGCGGTGGGCGATGCGAAGCGGACTGGATCGGTCGACGCGGCGAACCGCGTCGCAGTCTTGAAGACCGAGACTGCCAGGGCATGCTGCTGACGACTGTCAGCAACGCATGGCGTGAGGATGGGCGCGAAGCATGGCTGCCGTCGCAGGGAAAACCGAATCGCGGACGGCCCGCTTTAGGGCAGGCCCGCGTAACGGGACAAGGCAAGGACCAGGGCGCCGAAGGCCACGCGGGCCTTCGGCTGGAGAGGAAGGAAAACCACCTGTGGGCTGCGTCAGCGCGGGCCGTCGTCAAAGCCGTTCGCTGCGTCAGCAATCGCACCCGGCCCGTTTCGTGGCTGGGGCCGGAAACCTCTGGCGTGCATCCACACACAAAGGGAGCCCGTTGTTCCGCCGGCGGGCACCGGCACGGAATACCCTCGGCCCAAGGGGCCTCCTCACGGCTCGCGCGGCGGCAAGGCGTCAGGAAGCCCCTCGTGACCGAGGCAAGGCACACCGATCAAGGGAATGGCGGCGGGCGCGATTCGTGGAACAATGACCTTCTCGCCCCGTCGCCCGATGGCGAGCAGACGGGGCGCGCACACCGTTGCAGAAGGAGACGCGCGCTTTGGAGTCCCGCGCGGTGCGGGACGTTTGCCTCGCCGTCAGTGAAGTGGCCGGCGCGGCAGGGGGAAGCGAGGATCAGGACGCCTTGGAGGCAGCGCGCCGCTTGCGCGGTGCGCTGCGCCGGCCCGTCGGGGACTCGATCGGCAGCGTGCCCTTGCAGTCCGGGTAGCGCGAGCAGGACCAGAACGCGCCGCTCTTGCCCGTGCGCTGCTGCATCGGCGCGCCGCACTGCGGGCAGGCCGGCGCCGGCGGCAGCTTGAGCGAGAGCGTCGCGCCGCGGTACTGCTGCACGAGCTGGCCGACCCACACGGACTGCTTCTCGATGAAGGTGTCCAGCGCCATCTGGCCGGCCTCGATCATGTCGAGCGCCTGCTCCCACACCGCCGTGGTGCCGGGGTCGGCGATGGCCGAGGGCACCGCGTCGATGAGCGTGAATGCCGCGTCGGAAGCGCGGACGGCGCGGCCTTTCTTGACCAGGTAGCCGCGACCGATCAGACCGTTGATGATGTTGGCG
The DNA here is from genome assembly GCF_001675465.2 of Pseudomonas sp. AU12215. NCBI lineage: Bacteria > Pseudomonadati > Pseudomonadota > Gammaproteobacteria > Pseudomonadales > Pseudomonadaceae > Pseudomonas > Pseudomonas sp. AU12215. The sequence continues at coordinate 94,506 of NZ_MACM02000173.1, read as the reverse complement.
CGTGTCGCCTCGGTGCCGATGCCGGTGGTATCTCGCAGCTTCTGTTTCAGGCGCGGGTCGGTCACGAACTTGGCGACGGTCTTCATGGCCTTGATCAGCTCGCCCTGCGTGTAGGGTTTGGGCGGCAGCGTCTTCAGCGCCTTGAGATCCACCTTTCCGACCGGGCAGGACAGGCCCGCATGCAGGGCGGGCAGCACCTGGCTGCGCTGCGCATCCTCGCCATCGGCATCGTCCGGCCGCGGCGTCGCCAGCACCTCGCGCCAGCCGGTGACGGAGATCTGCTTGCCCACGGCCGCCAGCGACTGACTGCCGCACGAGAACTGCGCCACCGTCCGGTCGAACTCATGGTGCGGGAGGAACTGCGCGAGGTAATGAGCGCGGATCAGCCGGTAGACGGCCAGTTCCTTCTCGTTCATGGCCGATAGGTTGGCGGGCTCCAGCGTCGGGATGATGCCGTGGTGAGCCGACACCTTGCCGTCGTTCCATGCACGCGAACGCTGTTGGCGATCCAGGCGCTCGATCAGCGGCCGCAAGCTGGGGTCGGTCTTGACCAGGCTGTCGAGTACGGTCGGCACCTCAGCCAGCATGCTCTCGGGCAGGTAGCCCGAATCCGAGCGCGGATACGTTGTCGCCTTGTGCGTCTCGTACAGCGCCTGGGCAATGTCCAGCGTCTCCTGCACGTCGAGGCCCAACTGCTTGGAGCACACCTCCTGCAGCGTGCCCAGGTCGAACGGCAGCGGCGGTGCCTCGCGCACGCGCTCGGTGTCCACCGACACGACCTGCGCATCGCGTGCCGCGCGAATGCGATCCGCAGCCTGCTGGGCCACCGGCTGCTGAAGGCAGCGACCCGCTGCATCCGTGCTGCCTTCGGGCGGTATCCAGCTCGCGGTGAAGGATTGGCCGGCATGGGATAGCAGCACATCCACGGCCCAATACGGCATGGAGACGAATCGCGCGATCTCGCGATCACGATCGACGACCAGCTTCAGCGTCGGCGTCTGCACGCGCCCCACCGACAGCACGCCGGTGTAGCCGGCCTGCCGACCTAGAAGCGTGAACAAGCGGCTCAGGTTCATCCCGATCAGCCAGTCGGCGCGCGATCGGGCGAGTGCGGAGAAGTACATCGGCAGCGTCTCGGCGGACGGCTTGAGTGCACCCAGTGCCTTGCGGATCGACGCATCGTTGAGCGCCGACAGCCACAGGCGCTGAATCGGCCCGTGGTAGCCGCATAGGTCGATGATCTCGCGGGCGATCATCTCGCCCTCGCGGTCGGCATCGGTCGCAATCACCAGCTCGCCCGCCTTGGCGACGAGCTGCTGCACGACCTTGAATTGCGCTGCGGTCGCCGCCTTGGGCTCGACACGCCAACGCTCAGGAAGAATGGGCAGTTGCTCGACGGCCCAGCGCTTGTATTGCTCGCCGTAGCCTTCGGGCGGAACCGCCTCCACCAGATGACCGATGCACCAGGTCACGACGACACCCGCGCCGCTGTAGCAGCCGTTGCCGCGTTGGCCGGCGCCTAGCACACGGGCGATGTCCTTGCCCTGGGACGGCTTCTCGCACAGGAACACGCGCATGAAGCCTCCTTGGAAATGTGCGGTTCATCGGATGGGCGTCAGCTTGGCGGGGCCAGGAGATGCCGGCAGCAAGGAAGCCGATTGATGCAGACACCGCTTTGTGATCGGCAGGCGGTCCGTTGCCGCAGCGGTGCGCATAGACCGCAGGAGTTGGCACAGCAAGAGCGTCGTTTCTGGAGGGCGGCTGGAACTCCGTGGACGACCTTGGAGCTATCCCCTGGGGATAGCTCGCTGGTGCATCGCGGGCGTATGACGGTTGCTACAGCCGCCCTCGGGGGAACGGCGATGGGCGAATTACTGTCTGCCGGCGGGCTTGGCGCTGAGCGCCACCGACTCGATGCGGTACGGCAGGATGCCCACGCGCCGCGCCTCGACCTTGAACGTCACGCGCTCGTTCTCGTCGGCGTCCTCCCATTCGTCGCGCATAGTGCGGCCCTCGACCAGCACCCGCATGCCTTTCTGGTACAGCGTCTTCCAGTGCTCGGCGTCGCGGTGCCACAGCTCCACGGGCGCCCAGAAGCCGCCGCGATCTTCGTACTCGCCGTCCTTCTTCGGGATCGGGTTGTCGAAGTAGACGTTCAGGCGCAGCAGCCGGCGCGGCTCGTCGTTGCCGTTCGGAAATTCGCGGTAGTCCGGCGCAGAACCGATGTTGCCCTCGCCGACGAAGTGCGTGCTCATGGTGACTCCTTGGTGGTGGGTGGAACGGACGCGGTATGCCCGTGGACGCGCCGCAGGTAAGCCGCTTCGGCCTGCGCGGCCTTGTTGGCGCATTCCAGGGCTTGGCGAGCGATGCTGTGGGTCAGGCTGATCTGCATGTTCAGCACGATGCGCTGCAGTTCGATCGCGTACAGCTCGTCGATCAGCGAGGCCGGCGTCGCGGGGTTGGCCAGCAGGGCCTCCCACAACGCCACGCCCATGGAGGAACGGTCGAGGTTGCGCCAGCGCAGGAAGGTCGTCCCTGCGCCAGTGGCCTGCTGGGCCAGTTGCACGTGGAGCAGGCTGAAGGGGTAGGCGCGCGCCTGGGGCAGCACGCGCCGCTGCGCCAGGCCAATCACGTCGTCGCGCAGCGCTGCGCACTGGCTGGCCCAGGTCTCCAGACTCCCCTTACCCTTAAAAGGCTGTAAAAGGCCTTTTAGGTAGCCTGCATGTTCCAGCCGCTGGAAGTCCGCCTGTTCCAGCGCCACGAAGCGCGTGGAGTGGCTGATAGGGGGTGATGCTGTCATGCGCCAACACCCTCATCGCCCGCGGCACCATCGGCTGCGCCACCCGTGGGAGCCTGCGCATCGGGCACGATGGCAGGCGCAGCAGGCGGCGTGCCGGGCTTGTTCGACCGCCGCGCGATGGGTGGCGCGAAGCGCGAGCGGCGCGTGCCTTCCAGCACGTCCTGCGGCAACTCGCCGAACTTCTCCAGCGCCGCTCGCGCCGCCGCGTTCTTCGCCGCGAAGTCGTCGCGCGTCGTGCCCGAGTAGCGGTACTGCTGGGCCAGCGAGAACAGGCTGCGCAGCGCGTGCGCGCCATCATTGAGCCAGCGCTCCAAGGTGCTGCGGTCGATCAGCGCCGTGTGGTGGGCCAGGATGAACTTGCGTGCCAGGTCGTCGTAGTCGGCCAGCAGGTACACCGCCATGAAGCCGAGTTGTGCATTCACGAACAGCGGCAGCTTCACCGGCTGCACATTCATGTTCTCGCCCAGGGACAGCGCCGCTGGCACGTCGGCCAGGGCCTGATCCACCTGTTCGCGCAGGGTCTGCAAGCGGGTCTTGGTGTCGGCGAGCTTGTCCTCGATCCGCAACATCCACCAGTCCGAGTACGGGTCGTCCTGCTCGGCGCCGCGCTTCATCTTGTTCATGGCGCCGATGAAGCCGTTGAGACCGATGATGCCGGGGCGCCCCTCGGTCGGCGCGCGGCCGTGCCAGATGCGCGAAGCGTGGTGCGTGTGCAGCGTCAGCGACATCGCGCTGCGCAGCGATCCGAGATTCAGTTGCAGGGGTTCTGTGCGTTCGTTGGCCATGTGAGCGACTCGCGGTGAAGGGGCGAGTCGCCAGCATCGGCATCGGCCGGAAGGCTGTCAGTCAACAAACCGCAGCCCATGCGTGCCCGGATTGTTCCGCACGGAAGGCTGTGTGTGCCGGCTATCCCCTGGGGATAGGTCTTGAGCCCGCGATGCTTGATGTCTGGGCGTGAACCATGACAATGACTGGGGGCGCATCGCACCTGGGTTGCTGCGCAGAAGAACGAGGGGAAAACATGCAGGATGGGAAAGCCGTTCAGTTGCTGTTGAACGGGGAAGAGCACGGGCACGGCCACGTAGTCGAGAAGCTGCTGAAGCGGGCGGAACGCCTGGAATGCTTGGTGGCCTTCGCGAAGATCTCGGCCATCGGCGACTTGTTGAAGCCCTTGCGCAAGGCGCTGGAAGGGGGATTGAAGGCCAGGTTTGCGATAGGTCTGGACTTCTACCTGACCGAACCCGAAGCACTCCGACAGCTCTTTGCGCTCGCCGAGAAGCACGCGCTCGTCCTGTACCTCAGCAACGCCAGCGACACCTTCCACCCGAAGATCTACGCCTTCCAGAATGGCAAGCAATGCTCGGTGATCGTCGGCTCGGCCAACCTCACCCACGGAGGCTTCTACGGAAACTACGAGGCATCGGCCCTCATCGACGACGCGAGCGGCGCGCTGATGGCATCTGTCACGCGACACCTCGATGCGCTGGTCGCGGACAGGATTCTCGTGCCAGCGACCAAGCCCCGGATTGATGCCTACGAGCGGGAGTACATCATCCACGACACTTGCCGGAAGGTGGCCAAGAAGCGTGCGCAGAAGGCGAGCCGAACCGAGGGGCCGGACTTCACGATCCTGGCCGACCTCCTGGAGCTGATGAAAAGCGACGATTCAGCGCATGGATTCACCGCGCAGAAGACCGGCCGCAAGGGAAACCTGCGCCAGGCAAGGCGCAGGCTGGCAGAGCTGGCGGCCCTGAGCAGCAATGCCAGGCGGGACTTTCCGAGTAAGTACGACGCGCTGATCGGCCTGTTCCATTCCGGCGGGCTGCACCGCGGCAAGAGCCGGATCGCCAACCACCCAGGGCAGTTCGTGGCCGCAGTGGCGGACATCCTTGACCGGCGCAAGCTCTCGCCTGCCGAAGCGTTTACCGTTCTACATCGACATTTTGGCGCCATCACCGGAGCAGGCATCAACCTGCTGACTGAGATTCTGCACGCGCTGGACAACAAGCGGTTCGCCGTGATGAACCAGAACGCGGTGTCGGGACTGGCGCTCGCCGGCATCCGGGACTACCCACTGCATCCAACCAAGCAGAACGTCAGTGCGGAAAGCTACGCAAGGTACTGCGGGCATGCCGATACGGTCAGACGATCGTTGGGCCTGGACGACTTCACGGAGCTGGATGCACTGTTCAACTACGCCTATTGGCGGGAAACGGAAGAAGACGAAGCCGCGACCTGACTGGATAACCCCACGGAAGGCGACCTGTTCCGTCTATCCCCTGGGGATAGCTCAGGGATCGCGCAAGGCTGAACGCAGCCGTGCGAGGTAGGCGCGCGCCACCTCGGGGTCGGCTGGGCGGGAGGCCGAAGGCGACGACGATGACGCGGGCCCCGCAGCTCGCGGCGCGGGCGGCGCTGCTGCGTCGGTGCCCGCCCACGCCTTGAACTCCCCGCGGATCGCCTTCTGGATGATGCCAAACAGGTAGCCGGCCGGGTTGCGCACCGCGCTGTTGTGGCAGCGTGCCGCCCACTCGTCGAGAACGGCCTGCCGCTGCGCCTCGTCCACCTGCTGCAGCGCCACCAGCGCGCCGGCCTGCTGCTCGTCCTTCAAGCGCAGGAAACGCTCGGGCAGTCGCAGGTTCTGCAAGGCCCTCGCGCGCGGTACTGTACGTACTTCATTTATACGATCATTACGTACTGTACGGTCCTCCTTCGGAATCCGAAGAGAGCTGTCCGGCGCGGGTTTCGGCCCTGCTTCGGATTCCGAAGACGGGCGCGCAGCATTCCGAAGAAGGGCTTCCTGGCCTTCTTCGGATTCGTGGTCCGCACCCTCCTGTGGATAACCTGGCGTCGTCCAGCCATGCCGCGCCATGCGCTGCGCCAGCACTTGCAGACGGGTCGGCAGCGTGCGCCCGCTGAGCAGCGGGTCTTCGGCGATCTCCCGCAGCGTGTTCATGCCCACGACCTGCACCGCCTTCGCCGCGTGCGTGAGCGCCTGGCTCACCAGGCCCAGGTAGTCCGGGTCGAGCTGCATTGCCTCGAAGGGTGACAGCGGTTCGTCGTGCAGCACGTAGAGGTTGCCTTGGATACGGCCGGTCTTGGGATCGCGCCGCCGCCGCACCAGGCTGAGCCAGCGCGTCAGCCGCAGCAGCGTCAAGGCGCGCGCCACGGTCTCGTGCGAGGCTTGCGCCGCACAGGGCATGAACGCCAGATATGGGCGGAGCTGGTCGTAGGTGGGAAAGGCGGTCACGCCGTCGTCGTTGAGCTGCAGGCGGAACACCTGCCAGGCATTGCGCTCCAGCGGCGTCAGGCGCCGGTCGAGGAACAACGCGCGCGGCACGCTCTCGTGCCGGTTGCCGCTGTAGAGAAAGCCGTCCTGGCTCGGCGCCGTGCCCTGCGCCGGTTCCTTCGGCTCAAGGTGCCGCAGCGCCTCGTCGAACAACGCCGACAGCGCAACCGGGCCATCACGCCGTGGAGCGTCGCCCGTCGTCATGACCTACACCAGCCCCTGGTCGACCCAGTTCCGTATCGCCGACCAGATCACCGACATGGGCAGGGTCATGGCCTCGGCCAGGTCCATGGTCAGCGCCAGCATCGCCATGTCGTCGTTCAGTGCGATGTGCCGCTCCGTGATGCCGGCCTTCCAGCGTTCCCACAGGGCCACGTCCTGCGCCTCGTCGAGCACCGGATGCCGACCCTTTCGCTTGGGCAGCCCGAGGATGTCGCGGCGCAGCGCCACTTCCTGATGCGTGAGGCCGTAGAACTTGCTGACCATCTCCGTGCTCGCCCCCAGGCGCAGCATGCGGTCCACCGTGGCGATCTCCCGCTCCACGTCGTGCACCTGGCTCAGCAGCCGCTTCAACACTTCCCGGTTCACCGACACCGAACACCACGACACCGTGGCATTCACCAGCATGCTCACGAGTTCTGGGTGCTTCAGCGCATCCAGCTCCTCCTCACCGAAGCCCATGGCCTTGCAGCGGCGCAACTGGCCGTTGCGCAGGTCATGCAGGGCCTGGGCGATCACGGCCTGGTTGAGCGGGTGCGGTGCCGACATACGGGAGCCTCCTGCGCTCAGGAATCCTGGCTCGCTACGCCGGCTTCCAGATCCAGCAGCCGGCGCGCCAGGCGCAGCAGACGGAACAGCTTTACCAGCCCGGCATCGCTCAGGCGCGTGACCAAGCCGCCGTGACCATGCAGCAGCGGCCCAAGGTCATCGGCCAGCCGCGCGCTGTCCAGCCCGGTCGTGGGTGCCGGCGCGGTGCTCAGCGCGTGCAGCAGGGTCAGCATCGCACGCGCGAACGCCGGGAGCGCCTTCGCCTGGCCCACGGCCGGCGTCACGCAGACGAAGCCGATGCCGCCATCGCTGGCTTCGATGTGGTCGCCCACCGCCGCTTCCCCCGCGATCTCGCGAGCGAACTGCGCGATATGCACGCGCAGGCGATCCGGCACGTCCAGGCCCGGCTCGATGTACCAGACATCCGAGATGGGAAAGAGCCCGCCAACCTGCACCGGGATCGCACGCAGCGCGTCGGCCTCGAAGTCGGGTAGCTTGTCGCCGAGCTGATCCGCGACCATCCGCTGGATGGACTGCAGGCGCTCGGTGGTCGGGGCCGGCGTCACGATGTGCCCCTGCAGGCGCTCGTCGCGCTGCCCGTCCCGGGCGTTTGGTGCAGCGGCAGGTGGTGCCGAGGGTGTCTCTGCCGGTGGCGCGACGGGCGAGGTGTCCCGTGGCGTTGGCGCCGCGGGCGGCAGTTGCGGCGTGATGGCTGGCGCCGCAGGTGCGACAGGCGTTGCCGGGTTCGGCGCGGCCGGCTCGCTGGTCAATGCTCGCTGACGGCTTTCGCTGTCATCGACCTCCAATGCCAGCGTGTCGTAGTCCGCTCCCAGCAGCTCGGCCATCTGACCTACCAGTTCGTCCTGCACGCGCTGGGGCGAGAAGCCCTCCGGCTGCGTGTCGAACTGCGACAGCACATCCTGAAACAGCGAAGCGAAGTCCACGGTCAGCGGCCGGCCCAGCGCACGCCGCTCCCAGGTGCGCTCGCACGCCTTGCGCAGCACTGCGAGCCGGTCCACCTGATGCCGGCCCAATCCGCCGTACAACAGCGTCGGGATCGCCGGCAGCAGATAGCGCACCGCATCGTTCATGCGGCTGATGTGTGACTGCGGCACCGGATAGCCGTCGGCAGTCAACCGCCGCGCGAGTTCGCTCTGCGACAACGCCTGGCCGCTTTCCTGCTCGTAGAACTCGCGCGCCTTCTCGATGCCCAAGGCCCGCTCGATGAAGGTCAGGCCGCCGCGCAGCTCGTTTTCGGCCAGATGCCCGGTCAGCGCCACGATTTCGCCGCGCGCCGGCCACGGGCGGAACAGGCACGCAATGCGGAAGAAGCGTTCCTCCTTGGTCTCGCTCCACAACTCGCGCAGGATCGCCAGCCGCGTGTTGCCGCCGTTGCGAATGATGTAGTGCGCCTCGCCCGGCCTGCGCGTGATCGCGGGGGGCGCGTCCAGCCCACGTTCGCGGATGGACGCCTTGATCTCCGCATAGGCCGGGTTGCGCGTCACGCGCGGGTCGTGGTCGTAGGGCCGCAACTGGTCCAGCGTCACCACCATCGGCGTGTCGGCGATGGGGTCGCTCAAGGTCGCGGCCGAAGGGCCGCTGCGCTCGAAGCCGGTGGCCAGCAGCTTGGCAGCCATGTCCTGCGGCGTCAGCTCAGCCACGGCCGTTCTCCTGCGCTTGCCGGTCGGCGCGGCGAAGCTGTGCGCGGGCATTGCGGTCGGCACGGTGGTCGCTTGCAGTCGAGCTGGTGTAGATCGACGCGCAGCCTGGTTTCGTGAATTTCAGGTGCCCACCGGACGTGCGCACCACGCGCCAGCCTTCGCCCAGCGCAAACTCGATCAGCGCGCGCAACCGTTCACGGCCGCGCGCCAGTTCATGCGTGCTCGCCATGGCCGGCTCCTCCCGCATCGGCCCGGCCGGTGACCAGCGCGAAGCGCTCCCGCCACACGGGGAACAGCTCGCCGGCCAGCGTGCGCATGGTCTCCAGCGCCGCGGGCGCCGAGCGCCCCGCCGGCTGCCGGTACTCCACCCGGTGCACCGGCAATCCTCGTGTCGCAGCGCGCGGATAGGCTTCGATGGCCGGCACGTCGGTGCCCAGCACCTGCACGCCGGCCTGTTCCTGGAACACCTGTCGCAGCGCCTGCTGGACCAGCCGCGCGTTCGACGACACCGGATGCACACGGTTGATGAGCAGGCGCAGCGGTGGCGGCTCGATGCCCAGGTGCCGATACGGCGCGATGTCCTCGATCAGCTGCAGCGTGCCGCGCCGCAGCTCGCGCGCCGCGAGGATCTCCGGCGTCACCGGCGACAGCGCCAGGTCGGACGCCAGCACCGCCATCTCCAGCAGCACGCTGCGCGCGCCCTGGGTGTCGACCAGCAGCAAGTCATAGTGCGTGCGGAAGACGGGAAGCAAATGGCGCAGTCGCAGGCGCCCATCCGGTGCGTGCAGCAGCAGCGTGTTCAGTTCGCCGCGGTCGTCGTTGGAGAGCACCAGGTCCAGGCCCGCGATCGCGGTGCGCGACACCAGTTGCTCGATGCGCCGTTCGTTGAAGGCCAGCATCTCGTAGATGCCGCCGGGCGCGCGCACGTCCAGCGTGAAGTAGCTCGACAGCGTGGGCTGCACGTCCAGATCCAGCAGCAGCACGCGCAGCCCGGCATCGGCGATGAAGCCGCCCAGGTTGGCCGCCGTCGTGGTCTTGCCCACGCCGCCCTTGGTCGAAATGATGGACACCACCTGCATGAGCTTCTCCTCGTCGAATGGCATGAACCGAGAAGAAGCGTCAGGCGCGTTCTTTGAGGCGATCAGCGATCCACTGTTCGATCTCCACCGAGTCCCAGCCCACCGCGCGCACGCCCAGGCGCAGCGCCTTGGGGAACTTGCCTTCCTTCATCAGGCTGTAGATGTGCGCGCGCTTGAAGCCGGTCTTGGCTTCGACCTCGGCGCGGCGCAGGATGCGGTGCTCGGGCGGCAAGGCCGGCGCGATGGTCTGCGAAGACATGAGAGGCACTCCTTGACGCTCGATGGCGTTGTTCAGAAAGTGCCTCGCATTCCACATGCTGCTGCTGCGGAATTCACTGCAACTGCAGAACACGCAACTGCAATTGCAGTCTGCTGTTACAGGCTCAGCGCGATGCCTCCAGGTGGCGACGCGCCTGTGCCAGCTTGCTCCACAGCGTCCGCTCGCTGATGCCGGGCCGCCCTTCATGGTGGGCCAGTAGCGCACTGACCACCGCATCCATGTTGCGGAAGGACGAGTAGGCAGAGCCCGCGGGGGACTTGCCCAACAGCAATGTCAGCAGGCCGCCGATGATGTTCAGGTAGGTCGATTCGCTGCGCAGGCCCGGCTCACGCGCATCGCCCTCTCGGATGCGAATGGCATGCTCCTTCGCCAACGCTTCGTGCTGCGCCTTCAGCGCCGTATGCAGTTGTGCGAGTTCGGCAAGCTGCAGCTTGGCGGCCTCGCGATCGGCCAGCAACACGTTCAGCATGGCGACGCTCACCGCAGGGTGCAGTTCGCGCTCAATGCCGTCGAACAGGAACGGAGGCCGCTCACCGGGGTAGTAATGCGACATCCACGCCTTCAGGTCGACGTGGCGCACGATCAACGCAGGATCGTCGAGTGCGGGGCGCTGAGATTCCTGCGCCATGCCTGCCTTGCCATAAGAAAGTTCATCGTGTGCCAGTGCGTCGAAGATGCGCTCGGAAAAAAGGCGCAGTAAGGGCCAGCGCGGAAAGTCGTTCGGCTCGGGCATGGCCCGTGGCCCGAGCGTTTCAAGAATCCGCGGCTCAAAGCGCAACAGGCCCGCCCAACGGATGGCCGCCTCGATCGGGCGGTAGTAGATCCTGGCGCCAAAGGCAAGGCAACTCGATTTCTCCATGTCGCGTGCGTCCCATCGTCGGATCGAACTCCGGCAGACGCGCACCGCCCAAGTGGGCGAGGCGATTGCCCAGAAATCCGGATGAAGCGCAGGGCCGGCCGGCATCGTGGAAGGAGGCGTTGCATCGGCGCTGACGGCCGGCCAAGGGCAAACTACATCTTGCTACGCTTGAAACTCCTCAACCATAATGCGGGCGCTTTGCCTTTGGACCGGCACGCGGCTTGGTGGTCGCGCTCCCCTGGAATCAAGCATGGGTGCCGCGCTTTACCCGAAACCTGGTCAAAGTTTTCCGTAGGAATTCCAACGGCGTAAAGTGCCAATGCGTCAATCGGATGAGCCGGTTTGCAACCAGCAAAAGCTCATGCGTTCCGCGTCAGTGAAATGACCGCGGCGGCGAGCCCGCAGGCGGGTGCTGGAGTACAGAAGGGCGCAGCAATTGCGTCGAAACTGGAATCAGTACAGCGCATGAGCCATGCAGATCGGGTCAGCCGCAAGACCAAAAATGAATCGCGCAATCCGAGAAAACTAGCCGCGCACCTTCCGATAGATCCGCGTCAGATCGCGCGTGATGTGCTTGCGTCCTGATGGCATACACGTTCGGCGCGTTCGATGAACCGCTGCAACGGCTCCGTCATACCACCCTCGGTTCGTAACAGATAGGTGGTTATCGATGCGCTCTGATCGGCCAACGGGCGGACAACAACATCCGCCGGCTGGCAAGTTGCCAAGTGCGCGGCAGTGGAAAAACCTAGCCCGTACCCTGCGGCCACCAACGTCAGCATCAGCCCGTGAGAAGCGGCGTACTCGGCCACAATCGGTTGGACATCGACAGAGCGGAACAGTCGTTCGCTCTGCCGACCGCAACCTTGGCATGCCCGTGGATCACAAAGTACCAGCGGATAGCTCACCACTTCCTGCAACGGCACTTCCTTGAAGGCTACAAGCGGGTGCCGTGCGGGCAGGAGCACTACCAAGGGGTCGGCCCACAACGGCTGAGCAATGATCCCGGCCTCCACTTCATCGACCATTGCAAAGCCGGCGTCGAACAGATCCGCGTTCAGCCCCTGCACGAGTTCGGTCAGCGGTACTTCGGAGAGCCGGATGTTTACCTGCGGCGACTCTTCGCGGCACAGCGCAAGCAGTGCTGATAGCCTCGCCCGCCCTATGTCTCTCGACAGCGCGATGCGCAAAGTGCCCTGAAAACCGGAGGCAGCAGCCTTCGCTCTGGCCACTGCCTGCTCAACGCTCAACATGACGCGGCGGGCGTCCTCCAAGAAGACTCGCCCTGCCCAGGTCAGGGTTGCGCCACGCGGCGTGCGACTGAGCAACGTCACGCCTAGAGTTGTCTCCAGCTTGCGGATCGTGCGTGATAGGGGAGATTGTTCTATGTGCAGCCGCCGAGCGGCTCGACCGAAGTGCAGTTCCTCGGCTACAGCAATGAAGCAGCGAAGATGACGTAAGTTCATGCGCAGTCCTTCGTGACGTGACCAGTCCTTATGATCGTAGGGAGCCGCATGCGTGCGGAGAAGAGACCGGCATGTCTTGCAGCGCCTGCCGTCGCCGGCTCACAGCACGCGGGCAATGGTGTCCGGAGTTATTGCAACGCTGCTTGAGCGCGGGCGGCGGTCATGGCGGATGGCTAGAGCACTCGCGCCAGCGCGCCTCGGCTAGTCTTCTGTGGCCGCAGCGACCCGAGGAAGACAGTCGCGGCGTCTTACGTCACTCCCCGAGGGCGAGCGATTTGGTCTGTCGACACGGGCGGCGGCGCGGCGTCTGAAGCTCGCGCCAGCGGGCATCGCGCCGGATGAACTGTCGATGGGCATGTTCGGCGACTTCGAGATCGCCACCTGTAACCGCGCTGCTGAAGCACTGCGACCGGAGCAGCCGCAGCAAGCGGCTGACGCGGGCGGACAAGCAATTCCTGGAACATGTGCCGCGCATCTTCACTGCCTTGCAGCAAGCCCGCGACAGCGTGAGGGCAGCGGCCAACGGCTTTCACGGTCAGCAACGCATTGCGCTGTCCGATGGCATCACCCCGTCGCGCTTGCCGACCTTGCTGGCGCTATGCCGGCAGGAGGAGCCCGAAGTCGAGTTGCGCCTGTTCGAGGTGCCACTGTCGCAGCAAATCAAGGGGCTGCATGACGATCTGTATGACCTAGGGCCCAGTCTGGTGAAGTGGGTGACGGCATCGTGGCTAAGGTGCTTTGGAGCGACCCCCTCATGGTCGCGGTGCCGGCATGGCATCCGCTGCTCAAGCACAAACGTATCTCACTGGACGAGGTGCTGCGTTATCCGATGGTGCCGTGTGACCCACATGCATGCGGGAGTCATGCACGTCAGATCCAACGAGTGCTGCGGCGGGTGAAGCAGGAACCCGTGATCGCTGAACGGGTGGCTTCTTGGGAACCTGGAACTCGTCGAGGTATATCGATTGGATAGGGGCTAGTTGTGATCTCTCGGTAGGTTGTTCATCCGGGGCATCTCTGGAAGATGGGGGTTGCGAAGCCAACCCAGCCCCCAGGAGCCCCGGATGAACCTGCATAAACATGCCCGTTTGAGCCCGCGCGGTCGAGCCCTGCTCGTGGACCGCATCCTTGTTCAGGGCCTTCGCGTCGAAGAAGCAGCGCATGCGGCCGGTGTCAGCGTCCGCACGGCCTACAAGTGGCTCAGACGGTTCAAGGAGGAAGGTCCGCAAGGCTTGGTCGACCGGTCCTCTCGGCCACGCTCCTGCCCGCATGCCACGCCACAGGAGATTGTGCAGCACGTCATCGAGCGGCGCCGCTCACGGCAGACGTATCGGCAGATCGCCGGGCAACTGCCTGTTGCCCCGAGCACCATCGCCCGGCTGCTGCGTCGCGCCGGCCTGCACCGCTTGGCCGAACTGCAGCCGGCAGCGCCGGAGAACCGCTACGAATACGCCTTGCCCGGCCAGCTGCTGCATCTGGACATCAAGAAGCTTGCTCGTTTCCGACAGCCGGGGCATCGGGTCACCGGCAATCGCCAGGTCAACTCCGATGGCATCGGCTGGGAATACGTCCATCTGGCCATCGATGACCACTCCCGCGTGGCGTTCGGCTCCATCGAGCCGGACGAGCGCGGTAGTAGCGCGTGCAGGGCGCTGTTGCGGACGGTGCGCTACTACCGACGCTTGGGCGTGCAATTCGAGCGCGTCCTGACCGACAACGGCGCCTGCTACAGATCGCGTAGCTTCCGGCGTCTGGTCCGTCGGTTGGGCATGCGCCACCTGCGCACGCGCCCCTACACCCCACGCACCAACGGCAAGGCTGAGCGGCTGGTGCAGACCAGCCTGCGCGAATGGGCCTACGCCCGCTCATACGCCAACTCCGAACAGCGAGCCCACGCGCTGCAGGGCTGGCTTCATCACTACAACTGGCATCGACCACATGCCAGCCTTGGCTACAGGCCACCCATCACCCGAATCCCACTGAACAACGTGGTGGGTTTACACAGCTAGTCTTCCGTCAGCAGGTGTAGCCATCCCCTGCTAGCGACTTCCATAGAACTTTTCCACGAACGAGCGACGGTAACTCTGGTGGCAGGCTAGGCAGCTTTGCTGGGTCTTGGAGAAAGCCGCGATGACTGCTTGGCCGTCACTCCGCTTTGCGGCCTCGCCCATGGCGGTCGCGGCGTCATGCACCTGTCCATCAAGACCCCGAAACTTTCCAGCGTCTGCCCCAAGCCAGGCAAGGATGCGCATCTTTTCCGACATGGGCGGCTCGGCATGCTTGGCGATTCGTGGTGCTAGCTCGGCGACCAGTGGCCAGTCTTCTTTGGAGATCGCGCCCGTGACGACTTGCATGTCGCGCCCGAGTCTTTCCATTATGGTACGAAGCGCCATTGGCTTTGCCGCCTCTGCGGACTGCGCACCGAGTGCCGTGGCGAAGGTTGCCAAGAGCACGGACAGCGAGACTGTGAAGAACGATCTGGGTTTCAAGGGCTGGTTCACGAATTTCTCCATTGATGTTGTGACGAATGCTTTGGGTCTAACGAATGGTTGCAGGTGTCCTCAAAATTCCAAGCTCAGCGCGATCGATCCGAATGCGTGATAGCCCGCCTGCTGGTCGAACTCGCGGGTTCTCCAAACGCGCATCACGGCAAGCCGCACGCCACGTCCAGCAACGATCCATTGGCTGCTGATGCCGAGAGCTGCTTGCGCGACCCAAGGCCGCCGGCTGACATGGTGGCTATTCCGGAACATGTTTCCGTCGAGTGAGAAGTCCCAGGCGACGGCTTTACCCTCCAGGTTCAGGAAGACATGTGCCCCAGGTTTGGGCGCCAGGACCGATTGCGGCGTTGTCGTGCGCAGATCGGCAACACCAGAGGGCGGGCGGTTCTCCGCGCCAGGGCGGATCGGATAGCTGCCGAAGTCGTTCGGTATGTTCCAGCCCGCGCGAAACTCCACGCCGGTACTGGCGGCGGTTTCGATGTTTCCGACCCGCAGGGCATAGCTGCCGATCACGTCGCTGCCCCATCCAGGGCGGACCGCACCCTCCGTGTACGGCTTGAACTTGCGTTCCATGGCCATCTGAAATGCCGGCTCGTTGCGCAACTGGTTGTCCCAGCCGCGAAATCGCTCGATGCCACGCACCCGATGCACCAGATCCTGCGACTTCTCTGCCAGCGACCAGGGGCCGATCAAGCCCAGGGTTAGTTCGCGTACGTCCAGCATTTCATAGCTGGCAGCCTGTGGGTGGATTCGGCGATTCCACGCCAGGCTCAGGTAGAGCAGGCCAGCGTACGGCCGATCGTCGGGAATCAGATCGGTGCGCGTCTTGTCCTCGGGTGTGTACATAGACTGGCCAAAGCGAACGACGAGGTTCTGCGATGCCGGTTGGTCGCCGGTATCGCGCCAGAAGCCGGGATCGGCCCAGCCGATGAAGCGGGCGTACAAACCAATCGGCTGTGGCAGGCACTCGGGACGGAGCTCGCCTTGCAGATCACGTGAGACTGCTGTTAGCGCGACACCGTTGGTGTAGTTGCGGTCGGAGCCGGTGAATAGATCGTTCTCCAGGCGCAGGGTGCCACCCCGCCAGCGCAGGGATTGCCCTGGCGAGCAGGAGGGAGGATCTGCAGAGAGCGAGAAGTCGGAACCGAAAGCAGAAATCGGGCTGAACAATGCACAGGCAATCAACAAGGTGGCGCACTGCATCGACTGCTGCACCTTGGTGCCGCACAGGCTCCGGCAATACCCGTCGACGCCGATCATGTCGCCCCATCGCCTGCTGCCCTGTTGACGTAAAAGCGTTCGAGGGCACTAACGATTTCCTCGGCTTCGTCTACGCAGGTGAACAAGTCGAGATCGGATGGAGAGACATAGCCTTCGTCGAGCAGAAGATCGAAATCAACTACGCGACGCCAGAATGCACGGCCGACCAGCACCACCGGAATACGCTGCATCTTTCCGGTCTGGATCAAGGTGAGCACCTCGAACAGCTCATCGAGCGTTCCATAGCCACCGGGGAAGGCCACCAAGCCCTTGGCGTGCAACAAGAAGTGCATCTTGCGCAGCGCGAAATAGTGGAATCGGAACGCCAAATTTGGGCACATGTAGGGGTTGGGTGCCTGTTCGTGGGGCAGCGTGATGTTGAGGCCAATCGAACGTGCGCCGACCTCGAAAGCACCGCGGTTGGCGGCCTCCATGATGCCGGGCCCACCCCCGGTGACGACGACGAAATCACGGCGGTTTTGCTGCTGGAAACGCGCCGAAATAAGGCCCGAGAAACGCCTCGCTTGCTCGTAGTGACGTGCCTGTTCGACCCGGCGATTGGCTCGGGCAAGCTCTTGCCTCAGCCCGACATCCTCCGGAGTGACGCGCGCCTGACGCTCCAGCGCGCCAAGACGGGCTTCTGCCGTCTCGGCATCGCTCACGCGTGCGCTGCCGAAGACCACTACCGTCGAGCGAATGCCTTGCTCGTGCAGGATGCGGTCAGGCTTGAGCAGTTCGAGCTGCAGTCGCAGCGGCCGCAGTTCTTCCTGGCCAAGCAGCTCGATGTCTTCGTACGCAAGACGGTACGTTGGCGACTCGCGGATGGCGCGCAGGCGTTCATCGAGATCTTCGGCGGGCTTCATCACTCGTGCGCCAGAAAGTCCGGCCAGCGCAGCGCATGACCATACTCAGGCACCGTGACCTGCCAGCCGAGTTGCTGTTGCAAGAGTTCGGCGAAGGTCTGGGCGGCGGACAGTTCCCCATGCACCACGAAGGTTTGCGCCGGGGGGTGAATAAAACCCCGAGCCCAATCCAGCAACGCCTTTTGGTCGGCATGCGCCGAGAGGCCATCCACGCTGTGGATCGCAGCACGTACCGGAATGTCCTCACCGAAGATGCGCACGCGTTCGGCCCCCTCGATCAGGCGCCGGCCAAGCGTCCCCTGCGCCTGGAAACCGGGAAACAAGATGCTGCATTCGCGGCGTGGCAAGTTGTGCCGCAGGTGGTGCCGGATGCGTCCCGCATCGCACATGCCGCTGGCAGAAATGATGATGGCTCCGGAGCGGATCCGGTTCAGCGCCATGGACTCCTCAGCGCTCGCTGTGAAACTCAGGTATGGGAGGTTCTCGCCGCGCGCGTGCCAGCCGGCCAACCGCTTCGCCTGTTCGTCGAACAATTCGAGATGCTCGCGCGTGATGCGCGTGGCCTGCGTGGCCATCGGCGAATCGACGAATACCTTCGGTTGCCGCAGCCGCCCCTCGCAGGTGAGTCGGTGCAGGTGATAAAGGATTTCCTGGGTTCGGCCGACCGCGAAGGCCGGCACGATGACATTGCCGCCGCGTTCGAACAATGTCTTTTCGACGATGCCGATCATTTCCTCTTCGGTCGCCGAGAAATCCTTGTGCTGGCGGTTGCCGTAGGTGGACTCGATGACGAGGATGTCGGCGTCCTCGATGGTTGTCGGGTCGCGCAGTATCGGGCGCCCCGGCTGGCCGAGGTCGCCACTGAAAACGAGCTTTGTCGGGTAGCCATATTCGGTGACCCAGACCTCGATGATGGCCGACCCAAGAATGTGCCCGGCATCGCGGAAACGGGCGCGCACCCCGACGCGGGGCGCGAACTCCCGGTCGTATTCGATGCCTCGCACCTGCTGCAAGCAGTCGCTGGCATCCTGCAGCGTATACAGCGGCGGCAGTGCGTCCTTTCCGCGGAGTCGCTGCGCATTGCGTTTTGCATCGCTCTCCTGGATGTGGGCACTGTCGGGCAGCATCACGCCCAGCAGATCAACCGTGGCGGGAGTGGCGTAGATGGCCCCCTTGAACCCGGCGCGCGTGAGTTTGGGCAATAGCCCACTATGGTCGATATGGGCATGGGTCAGGAGCACGAAATCAATCGACGCCGGGTCGAACGGGAATGGCTCATGGTTGCGCGCCGCCGCCGTGCGGCCGCCCTGAACCATGCCGCAATCCACCAGGAAGCGTACGTTGAGCGCTTCCACCAAGAAACACGACCCGGTGACTTCGCGCGCAGCGCCCAGAAAATGCAGTTTCATGGGATGCTCACTCCGGTTTTTTCTTTTGTATCGGGCAAGTGCTCAGGCCAAGCAGACGGTAGCCCGGACAGCGGCCAGCCAGGCCGGTGATGAGGGGCATGATTCCGATGAGTCCCAGCCAACGCCAGGATGAATCCAGCCACAGCGGGAGGCTGAGCAGAACCAGTCCGACGACGATGCGGACAATGCGGTCGAGACTTCCAACGTTGATTTGCATTACGGTCTCCTTGTGTTGAGTCAACGGCTTGAAAACGCGACGGGGGCGGCAGCGCCCCGCAGCGGATGGGTTGCGGTCGATGCCGTCGTGGATACGTCCCAGCCGCCACCAAGGGCCTTGTACAGCGCCACCAGTTGCACGGCGGCGTTGGTATGCGCGCGTGCGGCTGCGGTTTCGGCCTCGTGCAGGCTGCGCTGGGCAGCCAGCAGTTCGACCAGCGCAATGTCGCCTGCCGCATAGCGCGCCTTGGCGTGGCCGTAGCTGGTGCGCGCGGCATCCAGTGCCATACCGCGGCGCTCCAGTGTGTCCAGCCCGCCGTGGTAGTCGCCCAGCGCGCGCTCGGCGTCGCCCAGCGCCGTCAGCACCGCCTGCTCATAGGCCAGCGCGGCCTGCCGCTCGGCCGCCTCGCGTGCCCGAATTTCGGCTCGCACACGGCCACCGTCGAACAGGCGCCAGGAAATCAGCGGCAGGATGGAAAAACGCGAGCTGGATGCATCGAACCAATCGCCCGTGCTGAGCGCTTGGAACCCGCCGCCGATACCGATGGAGAGTTTGGGGAACAGTTCGGCCGTGGCCACGCCGATGTCGGCGGAACTCGCTGCCAGGCGACGTTCCGCAGCCAGCACGTCCGGGCGCCGGCGCAGCATCTCTGCGCGCTCGCCCACCGGCAGCGCCCGCAGCGTGCTCGGCGTCAAGGGGCCATCCAGCAGTGCCAGCTCCCGCTCCGGCGGCGCGCCCAGCAGCACGCCCAGGCTGAGTATCGCGGCGCGCTGACGCACCTGGATATCCGGGATGAGCGCGTTGACTGCTGTCCATTGGGCGTACGCCGCCTCCACGTCGGCGGCCGACGCGTCGCCCAGCGCATGCCGCAGGCGCACCAATTCCAAGGTGTGCTGCAGCGTATCCAGTGTGGCCTGTTGTGCGTGCAACTCGTAGCGGGCGCCGACGGCGGTGAACCAGGTGCGCGCGACCTCGGCCACGATGCGCATGCGTACTCCCTGTGCCTCGGCTTCGGTCGCCTGCAGGCGAGCGCTGGCGCCCTCCAGGGCGCGCCGCCTGGCCCCGAACAAGTCGGCCTCCCAGGCCGCGTCGAAGCCCGCGTCGTAGATGGTCTGCGTGGCGTCAAGACCGGGGATGGAGCCTACGGGCAGGGGTCCGTTCTCGCTTTGACGGCGCCGGTTGACGCTCGCGCCAGCGGCGGCGGTGGGCAATGCCTCGCCGGCCACACGATCGCGCAGGGCGCGTGCCTCATCGATGCGTGCCGCAGCCTGGCGCAGATCCAGGTTCTGTGCCAGCGCCGTGGCCATCAGGCGATCGAGGATGGGATCGTCCAGTGCAGACCACCATTGGCTCAAGTCTGCGGACTGGGATTCGCTTGCCAACGGCAAGCTCCAGCCGCTGCCGACGTCGACCGGCGGCGGCTCGCGGTAGTCAGGGCCCACGCTTGCGCAGGCGGTCAGCAGCACGCAGGACAAGGCCAGCGCGAGCGGACGCGCGCGCCCAGGGGTCAGGCCGCTGACGGTTGCGCGAAGAAAGGAAGTGCGGGGCTTGGATTTCATTGCAGGCGTCCTCGGACGAATACGGTGGCCATCGTCAGCGTGGCCAGGGCGATGACCGCCAGCGGCCACAGGCTGGCGAGAATGTCGCCGGGCGGCATGGCCTTGAGAAAGCTGCCTTCGACGATGATGAGGAAGTGGGTCAGCGGAATGGCCTGGGCCAGCCATTGCAGGACGACGGGCATGTTTTCCACAGGCGTCGCAAAGCCGGACATCAGCACCGCCGGCACGCCGATGGCGAACGCCCCCAGGATGGCCTGCTGCTGCGTCATGCTGACCGCGGAAATCATCAGACCGATGCCGACCACCGACAGGATGAACAGCACCAGGCTGGCGAGCAGGAGCGCAAACGAGCCCGTAAACGGGATGCCGAACAGGAATACGCCCGCGCTGATCATGAACAGGCCCAGCGCGGTGCCAATTGCGAGTGCCGGCAGTGACTTGGAAATGATGATCTCTGGCGTCGAGGTGGGGGACACCAGCAACTGGTCGAAGGTGCCGAGCTCGCGTTCGCGTGCAATCGACAGCGAGGTGATGAGCAGCGCGCTGAACAGCGCCAGGATGCCCGTGAGGCCGGGCACGATGAACCAGCGGTAGACCAGATTCGGGTTGAACCAGTGGCGCACGACCACGGGCGTTGGTGCCTGGGCGTCGGGCACGACCTCGGCGCCGACATCGGCGGCGATGGTGGACAGATAGGCTACGGTGATCTGCCCGGAGTTGCTGCGCCGGCCATCGACCAGTACCTGCGCGCGGCCACTTTCGCCGGCGGCGATGGAGCGCGAAAAATCCACCGGGATGGCAAGCGCGGCGATCACCTCGCCACGGTCGATCAGCTCGTGTAGCTGCTGCTGGCTGTCGACATGCCGGACGTGGGTGATGAAGCGGGCGCTGTCCAGGCGCTGTACCAACTCGTGCGACCAGCGCCCCGCATCCTGATCGTAGACGGCGATATCGACGTTGCGCACTTCCAGCGTCGCGGCAAAGGCGAACACCAGCAACTGAAGGATCGGCGGCACGAACACCACCATGCGGCTGCGCGGGTCGCGCAGGACGCTGAGCACTTCCTTGATGAACTGGGCACGCAGGCGGGTGAACGAGAATGCGGAGGTCAACATCGCTTCACTCCAGGTTCTTGCGCGTGGCGCGCTTGGCGATCACGAAGAACAGCACCCCGATCGCCGCCATGGCCGCCAAGTTGGGCAGGAACACGGCCCAGATGTCGCCGGCCAAGAACACCGTCTTCAGCGAATCGACGAAGTAACGCGCCGGAACCAGCCGGGTGATGGCCCGGATTGGCGCGGGCATCGCGTCGATCTCATATAGAAACCCCGACAGCATGAAAGCCGGCAGAAAACCCGTGAACAGCGCGATCTGCGCCGCCAGAAACTGGTTGCGCGCCAGCGACGAAATCAACAGACCCTGACCCAGCGCCGGTACCATGAACACTGCGGACAAGAGCAGCAGCGCCGCCAGCGAGCCCCGCATCGGAACGCCGAACACGAATACCGCCAGCGCCGCCGCGCCCAGCGTGGACAGCATGCCGAGCACGAAGTACGGCAGCAGCTTGCCGATCAGGATTTCGGCCACCGAGGCCGGTGTGGACAGCACCGCCTCCATCGTGCCGCGCTCCCATTCACGCGCCACAACCAGCGCCGTTAGCATGGTGCCGATGATGGTCATGACGATGGCGATGGCGCCGGGAATCAGCGCTCGACGGCTTTCCAGCTCTGGGTTGAACCAGTAGCGCGGCTCCAGCACTACGGCCTGCGGCGGCGCCGCGACATCGAGCCCGGCGCGCCAGGTCTGGACCACGCCGCGGGCGTAGTTCTCGACGTAGTTGGCGGTATTGGGGTAGGAGCCGTCGGTGACGATCTGCACCAGCGGTTCGCTGCCGCGCTGCGCCAGGCGCTGCTCGAAGTCCTGCGGGATCACCACGTAGCCGCGCAGGTCGCCGGAGATCAGTTGATCGGCCACTTCGCGCCGGTCATGGGCGAAATGGGCATCCAGGAAGCGCGTACCGGCAAAGGCCGCCGCAAGCTCTTGCGCTGCAGCGCCGGGCGACTCCAGCACCACGCCGACGCGGACATCCTTCGCATCCAGCGACACCGCATAGGCGAACAACAGCAACAACACCACCGGCAGCACGAACGCGATCAGCAGCGTCGAGGGGTCGCGCAGCGCCTGGTAGCTTTCCTTGGTGACCAGGGCGATCAAGCGCCGCAGATCAAAATGGCGCAGGTCGGTCTGCTGTGGTCCATTCCCGTCTTTGTGCTTTGTGGTGCCGTTCATATGGCGGCCTCCAGCTCGCGGTCCGCCGACTCCACCAGGTGAATGAAGGCGTCCTCCATCGTCGGGTCGGGTCGTTCGGGGCTGATCGCCGAGCGTTTGAGCGCGTCGGGCGTATCCAGCGCAATCAGTTGCGCACGCGACAGCATGGCGACGCGGTCGCAGTACTCGGCCTCGTCCATGAAGTGGGTGGTGACCATGATGGTCACGCCCTTGCGTGCCAGGCCGTTGATGTGGGTCCAGAATTCGCGCCGGGTAATGGGGTCCACGCCCGACGTGGGCTCATCCAGGAACAGCACGGGCGGCCGGTGCATCAGCGAACAAGCCAATGCCAGGCGCTGCTTGTGTCCCAGCGGCAGGGAATCAGGCGTGGCGGACAGCCAGTCGCCCAGATCGAAGGTTTCGATCATCTCGGCAATGCGCTCGCGCCGGGTGTTGCCTTCCAGTCCGTAGACGCCGGCCGAGAATTCCAGGTTCTGCTGCACCGAGAGCAGGCCGTAGAGCGAAAACTTCTGCGCCATGTAGCCGAGCCGGCTCTTGGCCGCTCCGGTGGCGCGGCGCAGATCATGGCCCACTACATGCGCTTCGCCAGCAGTGGGTTTCAACAGGCCGCACAACATCTTGAAAGTGGTGGACTTGCCGGCACCGTTGGGGCCGAGCAGGCCGAAGATTTCGCCCTTTTGCACCTCGAAGCTGACGTTGTCGGTGGCGGTGAACTCGCCGAAGCGCTTGGTGAGGTTTCGGCACGACACGGCAATGTCGAAACCCAGCTCAACCGGCGGCAGACGCTCGGCCAGCGTCGAAGTGCCGCCGGGGCCGCCACCGAGCAGATCGATGAAGGCGTCTTCGAAGCGCGCTGGCACCTGCGCCAGCCGCACCTGCGCCTGATCGGACAGGGCCTGGAGCTGCTCCGCTTGAGCGCCCTCGCGCAACACCACGCGCACGCCGGCGCCTTGGATCACGCCATCGCTCACGCTCTCCAGGTCGAGCGCCTGTGTCAGCACCGCCCGGCGCTCGGCGCCGACGTTCTCCAGACGGAAGCTGCGGCCTTCGAGCTGCGCGGTGAGTTGCTGCGGCGGACCATCGAACAGGAGCTGTCCCTGGTTCAGCAACAGCACGCTCTCGCAGCGCTCGGCTTCGTCGAGATAGGCGGTGGACCACACCACGGCCATGCCCTCGTCGGTCAACGCCTGCACCATGCGCCATAAATCCTGGCGGCTGACCGGGTCGACGCCCACACCGGGCTCGTCCAGCAGCAGCACCTTGGGCCGCGCCATGAGTGCACAGGCAAGGCCCAGCTTCTGCTTCATGCCGCCGGAGAGCTTGCCGGCCAGGCGTTTGGTGAAGGGTCCGAGCCGCGTGAAGTCCAGCAGCTCGGCAAACAGAGCGGCGTTGCAGTCCGCATCCATACCGCGCAACTGCGCGTACAGGCGCATGTTCTCCATCACCGACAGGTCTTCGTACAGGCCAAAGCGCTGCGGCATGTAGCCGCTGGCGACGTGGATGGCGTCGTTGTCCTTGACCACGTCATAGCCTGCCAAGGTGACGTGGCCGGCGTTCGGCACCAGGAGGCCGGTCAGAATCCGCATCAGCGTCGTCTTGCCGGCGCCGTCGGGGCCGACCAGACCGGTCAGCCGCCCATAGTGGATGCGCGCGCTCAAGCCCCGCAGCGCCTTTATGTCGCCGAAATGCTTGTCCACGCCCTCGATGACGACGGCAGCGTCTTCGCGCGCACCCGTAGGCACCGCGGCGATGGCAGGGCTTGCCTGCATCTCAACGCTCCCCCGGGATAGTGGTGCCGGCTTTCGCATCGACCTCGATTGTCACCGGCATGCCCTGGCGCAAGGCACTGTCGCTGTCGGCTTCGTCGATGACGATGCGCAGGCGGTACACCAGATCCGTGCGCAAATCCGTCGTCTCCACCGTCTTGGGGGTGAACTCGGCGCGCGGCGAGATGAAGCCGATCTGGCCGCGATAGACCTTCTCTGATGAATCGCTTTTGACGCGCACCACAGTACCGGGCGCGATACGCCCCAAGTCCGACTCGCCCACGTAGGCGCGCACGTAAACCGGCTTGTCCAGGCTCAGGCTGTAGACCGCGCTCTGGCTTGCAACCATGCTGCCGGGCTCGCGCACCCGTGCGATGACGGTTCCGCTACTGGGCGCCATCAACTCGGTGTCCGCCAAGGCTGTCGTGGCTTGCGCTGCGGCGGCCTGTGCGGCCGCAAGGCGAGCCTCGGCCGCGGCAATGTCTTCCTTGCGAAAGCCTTCGGACGCTTGCGACAGGGCGGCCTTGGCTGCTGCGACGCCCGCGGTGGCTTGATCCCTCGCCGTGCGGGCGGCATCGACCGTGCGCTGGCTGCTGGCGCCTGATGCCAGCAGGCCACTTTGGCGTTGGAAATTGCGCTCGGTTTCGGTGGCGAGCGCCTGTGCCTGCCTGAGCGCTTCGCGCGCCAGGGTGATTTCCTGCGGCCGCAGGCCACGGCGCAGCTTGGCCAGTTCCGCCTGCGCCACTTGCACCTGGGCCTGCGCTGCCGCAAGGGCTTCCCGATACGGCTGCGCGTCGAGCGTCGCCAGCCGCGCACCGGCACTGACGGCATCGCCCTCATCGAAAGCCATTTGCATCACGCGCCCGGGCTGACGGAAGGCCAGTTGCACCTCGCGGATGTCGACGTTGCCGTAGAGGCGCAATGCATCTTGTTGTCCATGGTCGCGCGACAGCCAGAACGCCAGTGCGCCGCCAAGAGCGAGCACGACAACGGCGATCACGACCCAACGGGTTTTTCTGGAAAGGAGGTTTGGAGTTTTCATCGATGGGTTTCCGCTGGATAAAGGTGCTCAGTGCTCGCGTGCGACCGGCGCATTCGCCGCTGACCGGCGCCAGGCTATGGCCGCTATGCCAGCCCACACCAACGTGCGCAGCGTCATGGCGACCACCGTGCGCCGCTCCCAGGCGCCACCCAGAGCCACATGCACTCCGAAAGCCAGGAACACGAGTGCGGTCGCCACCGTGATGACAATCGCCAACCACGCGGCCCAGCGCCGGCGCATCCACAAGCCGACGCCGGCGACGATGTAGGCGATCCCGGCCAGAAAATTGAACCAGAGCACGAAAGGCACATAGTCGCCGGCGGCTTGGCGCGCCGCGCCGTCGACAAACAGGACTGCGCCGCCTTCCCAGATGGTCATCAGGCCAAAACCGATCGCAATCAAGGAGACCACGCGCATCCAGATCGAGCGTCCGCTGTGTGCCGTCATGTTCGTTGCTCCCGATTTGTGGAAGGGTTTGGAGGTCGCAGTCGCGCTTGCGGAGAAGACAGGTGTTTCATGTGTTGCTTTCGATGCCACGGCGATAGATGGCAAACACGGCTGGTGCGTCACGGCGGATGCGACAGACCTTGCCCGCCAACAGCGACTGCATGACCAGTCCCTGGATCGTGCCGATGAACAACACGGCGGCGGCATCCACATCCAGTCCCGCATCCAGTTCGCCCTGCGCCTTGCCGGCTTCGAGCAGGCGATGCAACCGCTCGCCGTAGTGCTGAATCAAGGTCTGCACCATTCGCTTGGGCAGGGTCTCTCCAGGTCGCTGCAATTCGCCGAAGAGCATCCTCGGCACACCCGGGTGCTCGGACACGAAGTCGATATGCGTCATGAAGACCGCCTCAAGGGCTGCGACCGGAGACGTAGTGCCTTCTGCTGCCTTGTCCACCCGAGCCAGCAGGCGTTCCGTGACCCAGGACATCACCGCCTGCAGGATGGCGTCCTTGGTCGGGAAGTGACGAAACAGCGCCCCCTGGGTCAGCCCCATACGCTGTGCGATGGCCGTGGTCGTGATGTCGCTGGGGTTCTGCTCGGCGGCCAAGTCGACCACCGCCTCGACTGTGGCCGCGCGCCGCTCATCGGCCGGTAGATGCTTGGAGTGTCCACTCATTGCTTGCGCCTTCGAAAGTGAGTAATCTATTACTATCTTAGCACCATGCAAGCTTGCCGCAAGAGGGGAAGCGCGAAAAGGAGGTCTCGATGAACAGCAGAACTGCTATCTCAGACGGCTGCCAACGGTCGATTTCTGGCGGGCGCATACGTCGCCCTCCGCACCTCATTGGCGGAAGGGCGCCGGCACATCGCAAGCCTGGCGGGGGCGTAAGTGGACGGGATGTGGATGGAGATGCTGGCGCCCGAGAGGCCGAACCAGAAGAAGACGAACAGGAGGTGGCCTTGGATTTCAGATTGCTGCGCTACTTCGTCGCAGTTGCGGAAGAACTGCATCTGGCCCGGGCAGCCGAGCGTCTGGGCATTGAGCAATCGCCTGTGTCGCGTGCGATGCGCGACCTGGAAAGCCAGCTTGGCGTGCAGTTGTTCGACCGCAGCACACGCCTGACGCGGCTGACCTGGGCCGGCCAGGTGTTCCTCGGCGAATGCCGGCGCGTGCAGGCCACCGTGGAGCAGGCAGTCAAGAGCGCCAAGGCGGCGGCACAGGGCTACCAAGGCAATCTACGCATCGCGATCTGCGACAGCCTGGCGCAGCCCCGCATCGCCACCTTGCTGGCACGCAGCCGCGAGGATGAGCCCGAGCTGGAGATTCGCGTCTTCGAGTTGCCGTTCGCGCAGCAGCTCAAGATGCTGCACGACGATCTGCTGGACATCGGCTTTGCCTTGTCAAACGCGGTACATGATGGCCTCGTCGCCGAGCCGGTGTGGACCGATCAGCTGTCGGTGATCGTGCCCGCACGCCACCCCTTGCTGGCGCACGTGCAGGTGCCGCTGGCCGAAGCCCTGAAGTTCCCGCTGGTTCTGTGCCATCCCGAATCGGGATCGGGCTGCCGCCATCAGATTCAAGCGTTGCTGCAGGACGCAGGCACGCCCCTCAAGCTGGTCGATGAAGTGACCAGCCTGGGTGTGATGCTGACCTTGGTGGGTGCCGGCTACGGCATCGGCTTCGCCATCGCCTCGCAGGTGCAGACGCTACAGCGCCCGGACATCTCCATTCGTCCCCTGGCCGGCACCCCACCGGTGCTCTATACCTACCTGCTGCGCCGCCAGGGCGAACCCTCGGAGCCCATGAAGCGGTTCATCGAGCGGGCGAAAGGCGGGCGGGACCGCGCCTGTCGATGATGAGTCAATCCTTTGAGGACGCAGCTCACCTGTCCGTTGCGGCCTGTGGCGTGATGTGCCAGTGGACAGATAGACTTCGGTATGAAATCCGATGCTCTGGCTGTTAGTGGATGTGCTTGGCTCGCTTTGGATCACCCGCAACGGCCTGCGTTGACCAGGCCGAAGACTTGAGTCCACAATCGAGTCCATTCCGTGACGCTTGGATCGGAAAAGACGTTCGTAATAAACGAGTTAGCGACCGGGTGCTGTTCCCTTCGCCCGCTCCAGAATCCCCAGCAAAAGCCCCCGGCAGCGTAAGTTGCCGGGGGCTTTTGTGCTTTTGGCGCCGCCAAACCGGCTCTTGTAGAATCCTCGGCATCCCTACAGCCCGGATCCTGCCGTATGCCCGCCTCCGCCCCGCACCGGCAATCGCTGTCCTGGCTCCTGCTCACCATCTTCTTTCTACTGGTCCGTCCCGCCTGGGCTGCCCAGGTGATCGATGCTGCGAGCGTCACCACCCAGCCCCTGACGTTGACCGCCTATGTCTCCGTCCTCGAAGACCCGAGCCGCAGTCTGACGCTGGCGGACGTGCAATCCTCTGCGCAGCAAGCCCTTTTCAAGGCCGATCAGCCACCCGGCAGTGCGCTGGCGATGGGTTTTACCCGCTCGGCCTTCTGGCTGAAGTTGCAGCTGAGCAATCCCGGCGATGCCCCGTTGCAGCGCCTGCTGGTGGTGGAGAACCCGCGTATCTCCCATGTGCAGATGAACATCCCGCAGGCAGATGGCAGTGTCAGGACGATCAACACCGGCAGCGACGTCCCGCAGAGCAACAAGGTCTACCCGAACCGCAACTTCGTCTTTCCGCTGAACCTGCCCGCGCACTCCGAACAGGTGCTGTACCTGCGGGTCGAGTCGAGTATCGGCCTGCTGGTGCCGCTGCAGTTGTGGCCGGTGAAGGCGTTCCACGCCTACGAACGCGATGACTACACCGGCAAGGCCTGGTACTTCGGCATCGCGGTGGCAATGATCCTGTTCAACCTGATGCTGCTGTTCGCCCTGCGCGACCCAATCTACCTGCTGTACGTGGTCTTCGTGAGCTGCACGGCCGGGGCGCTGGCGATCAAGAACGGCCTCGCTCCGGACTGGTCGATCTTCGGCGAGCCGCTCAATTCCAACGTGGTCTACTACTCCGGCGTGTCGATGGCCCTGGCCGCGCTGCTGCTGTTCGCCCGCCGGATGATGCAGTTCGAGCGGATACTGCCGCGCCTGGACCGGGTACTGCGCGGGATGATCCTGGCCTATCTGCTCAGCCCCGTCGCCTATGCGCTGGCGCTGCCGTATTTCTCCCGCGCCGGCATCCTGCTGAACTTCGCCACGGCGGTGATCCTGCTCATCGGTGCCGGCGTTGCCGCCTTCAAGCGCCAGCGCAGCGCGTTCTTCTTCCTCGCGGCCTTCGCGCTGCTGATGCTGGGCGGGGCGATGACCTCGCTGCGCGCCATGGGCATCGTGCCGACCAACCTGTTTACCGTGGACGGCCTGCAACTGGGGTCGGCGATGGAGATGATCGTGCTGGCCTTCGCCCTCGCCGACCGCTTCAACGTCATGCGCCGGGAGAAGGCCAGGGTGCAGGAGGAATTGATCCGTACCCAGCAACAGCTTGTGGATAACCTGCGCAGCTCCGAGCACGAGCTGGAACTGCGCGTCGCCGAGCGCACCGATGAACTGCGCGAGCTGAACAACCAGCTGGAGGCCATGAGCCTGACCGATGCCCTCACCGGCATTGCCAACCGGCGCCGCTTCGACCAGCTACTGGAGCAGGAATGGGACCACGCACGTCGCTCTGGTGAGGCTCTGGCCCTGGCGATCATCGATGTGGACTGGTTCAAGCGCTACAACGACCACTACGGCCACCCTGCCGGCGACGCCTGCCTGCGCGACATTGCCCGGACGCTGGCGGCCACGGTCAACCGCTCCACCGACCTGGTGGCACGCTATGGCGGCGAGGAGTTCGTTTTCCTCGCGCCGATGACCGACCTCGCCGGCGTGCGCGGCATGGCGAACAAGTTGCTGCAAGCGGTGGAAGCACTCGCCCTGCCCCACGAGCTGTCGCCGTTGGGGCGGGTGAGCGTGAGCATCGGCGTCGTAGCTGCGGTACCGAGTTCGGAATACTCCGCCGAGATGCTGGTGCAGCAGGCGGATGCGGCGTTGTATGAGGCGAAGAAGCAGGGGCGCAATCAGGTAGAGGGCTGACAGGCAGTCGATCGCTCCGCCGTCCTACACCCGGCTCAGCACTTTCATGGTGGTCGGCGAATATTTCAGGTGCGGGCTCGCTGGCACACCAGTATCCTACTGGATACAGGTGCAGCATGACCTATCAGCTAAAGCAAACTGCCCAGTTTGATCACTGGCTTTCTGAGCTCCGCGCCCCCCGCGGGAAAGTCGCAATCCTGCGTCGGCTGGACCGTATCCGGTCCGGTCATTTCGGCGACATCCGCTCGGTGGGCATCGGTGTCTCGGAAATCCGACTGGATGTCGGCCCTGGCTATCGCGTCTACTTCACGCGCCGTGGCGACGTGCCGATCCTGTTGCTGTATGGCGGCGACAAAACATCCCAGCAGCGCGATATCAAGCTGGCGCAGCAACTGGCGGGAGCAATTGAATGGCCATTGAACTGAGCGACTTCGACACTAGCCACCACCTCGACAATGAGGAGGTCATTGCCGAATACCTGTCCCAGGTCCTGTCTGACGGCGATACCGATGAGCTGCTACTCGCCATCGGCAACATTGCCAAGGCGCGCGGCATGACCAAGATCGCCAATGACTCGGGACTGGGCCGGGAGAGCCTGTACAAGGTCTTTGCGCCCGGAGCCAAGCCGCGCTTCGAGACGGTCATGAAGGTCATGCGCGCGCTGGGTGTCGAGTTGCAGGCAATTCCCGCCAGCAGCGGGAAATGAGGGACAGTCCCGCCCCCGCCCCGTCACTTGCTCATGCCCCCGCCTTCACTCTATCCCTCTCCTTCAGCAACGCCTGAATCACCTGCTCCTGTTCCTCATACCCACCCTCCCCGATCGACAGATGGCGCACGCGTCCCTGGGCATCGATGAAATAGTGCGCCGGCCAGTACTGGTTGGCGAAGGCGTTCCAGATCCGGTACTGGTTATCCAGCGCCACGGGGTAGTGGATATCGTGCTGTTTCACCGCTTCGCGAACGTTGGCGGGTACGCGTTCGAAGGGGTACTCCGGGGTATGCACGCCGATCACCACCAGGCCCTGGTCGGTGTACTTCTTCGCCCAGGCGTTCACATACGGCAGGCTGTGCTGGCAGTTGATGCAGTCGTAGGTCCAGAAGTCGATCAGCACCACCTTGCCGCGCAGGTCGCGCAGGCTCAGTTCGGGGCTGTTGATCCACTCCACCGCGCCTTGCAGTTCGGGAGCCGGGCCGAGGTCGGGCAGGCGTTCGGCGCCGTGGGCCAGGTCGCCGGGCATCAGTTGGCTGATCAGCGCGGGCACGCCGTCGATGACCTTGCGTTCCAGGCTGTTCACCAGCCTGGACGAACCGCCGGAAGCCAGTTGTGCGCTGGTGCCGCTGGCGATGCCGACCACGGCCAGCAGGGCGAGTACACCAGTGGCGCGGCGCAGACCCTCGATGACGCCCATGCGCGGCCGCAGCTGCTGCATCAGCCGGCGCCCGGCGAAAAGCACGATACCGAGCACGGTGGCACTGCCCAGACCGTAGGTAAACAGCAGCAAACTGGTCTGCGCGCTCGGGCCTTGCAGCATGGCGCCGGAGAGAATCAGCCCCAGCACCGGGCCGGCGCAGGGCGCCCACAGCAGGCCGGCGGCAAAGCCCATCACCCACGCGGAGAACGTCGGCGGCATGCGCCGGGCTTCACCGTGCAGACGATCGCCGATCCAGGCCCAGGGGCGCGCCAGCCAATCGCTGAAGCGCGGCCAGAGCAGCGCCAGTGCAGAGACCGACAGCAGCACCAACGCAAACCACCGACCCCATTCGCTGGCGGCAATCACCCAGTTGCTGGAGACGGTCGCCAGGCTCGCCAGCACGGCGAAGCCGCTGGCCAGGCCGAGCAGCGTGACCCACGGCGACCACGCCGGGCCGCCGGCACGCTGCAACAACAATGGAAGCACGGGAAGGATGCAGGGGCTGAGCAGGGTCAGCGCCCCGCCGAGAAAGGCGATGAGCAGCATGGAAACCTCGATGGGCCGCCGGCCCGTGGGCTTTTTCTGGAGTGAACAGCGGGAAAAAACGCCGCGGCCATCCGTGGCTGCGGCTCGGGGGAATCAGCCGCCTTCGTTGCAGTCGGTGGCGAACTTGCGGTAGGCCAGGCTGTGCGGCTGGCCGTGGGAATCCAGGTAATCCATGCGGGCGTTGACGATGCCGCAGTCAAAGGGCGACGCCGCCTCTTCCTGGATAGCAACGACCTTCTTCACGTCCAGTTTCTGGCCGTAGTGATACTGCTCAACGGGCTGCGTGTCGGCAGCCTGGGCGCCGAAGCTGGCGAAAGCGGCGAGGGAAGCGAAGAGGCAAGCGTTGGCGAGCTGGATGGCTTTCATGGGGGTTCTCCTGTCCTGTGTCGGGTTTGGCCGGCGAGGGCTGTGTGCCTCGCCGTTGGTGCCCATTTCACGTTCAGGAGGTATCGGGCTTGTGTCGCGCAGGCCCTTGGTTTGCTGCGCCGGGTATCGGAGGCCGGCCTGGATACAGTGGAATACAAAGCACGGCAGGCAAGCGTGGCGCTGCGCTATAAACTCGCCTCAACCCACTGTGAATGAGGCACCGGCATGGACCATGTCGATCACGTACTGATCGTCGACGACGACCGCGAGATCCGCGAGTTGGTCGGCAACTACCTGAAGAAGAACGGCCTGCGCGTGAGCCTGGCGGCGGATGGCCGGCAGATGCGCGCCTTCCTCGACGCCAACTCGGTCGACCTGATCGTGCTCGACATCATGATGCCCGGCGACGACGGCCTGAAGCTGTGCCGCGAGCTGCGCGTGGGCAAGCACAAGTCCACACCGGTGCTGATGCTCACCGCGCGCAACGACGAGACCGACCGCATCATCGGCCTGGAGATGGGCGCCGACGACTACCTCACCAAGCCCTTCTCCGCCCGTGAACTGCTGGCACGAATCAACGCCGTGCTGCGCCGCACGCGCATGCTGCCGCCGAACCTGCAGGTCAGCGAGGCGAGCCGGCTGATCGGCTTCGGCCGCTGGAAGCTGGACACCACCGCGCGCCACCTGCTCGATGAAGACGGCACCCTGGTCGCCCTGAGCGGCGCCGAGTACCGCCTGCTGCGCGTGTTCGTCGATCATCCGCAGCGTGTGCTCAGCCGCGAGCAATTGCTGAACCTCACGCAAGGCCGCGAGGCGGACATCTTCGATCGCTCCATCGACCTGCTGGTCAGCCGCCTGCGCCAGCGCCTGCTGGATGACGCCCGCGAACCCGCCTACATCAAGACGGTGCGCAGCGAAGGCTACGTCTTCGCCCTGGCCGTCGAACTGCTCGAGCCCAACGCATGAAATCCGTCCTGCACTGGCCACGCACGCTGGCCGCGCGCCTGGCGCTGATCTTCCTCGCCGGGCTGGTGTTCGCCTACAGCCTGTCATTCTGCTCGCAGTTCTACGAGCGCTACCAGAGCGCGCGCAGCATGATGCTGGGCAACCTGGAAACCGACGTCAGCACCGCCGTCGCCCTGCTCGATCGCCTGCCGCTGGACGAGCGCGAGCGCTGGCTGCCCATGGTGCAGCGGCCCAACTACCGCTACCGCCTGGATGGCGGCCAGCCCGGCGAGCCGATGAACATGGCGCAGGCGCCCATGGCGGCGACCTCCATCGCCGACGCCATTGGCCCACGCTACGGGCTGCGCTTCGAGAACATCCCCGGCTCCATCCCGCACTTCCAGGTGCACCTGAAACTGGCCGACGGCATGCCGCTGACCATCGACGTGACGCCCAAGGGCGTGCCCGTGGCGCAATGGCTGCCCTGGGTACTGATCGTCCAGCTGGCATTGCTGCTGTTCTGCACCTGGCTTGCCGTGCGCCTGGCGATTCGCCCGCTGACACGACTGGCCCAGGCCGTGGACCACCTTGACCCGGACGCCCCCGCGCCCGAACTGGACGAGCGCGGTCCCAGCGAAGTCGCCTACGCCGCCCGCGCCTTCAACGCGCTGCAAGGTCGTATCAGCGCGTACCTCAAGGAGCGCATGCAACTGCTGGCGGCCATTTCCCATGACCTGCAGACGCCCATCACGCGGATGAAGCTGCGCGTCGAGCAGATGGACGACTCGCCCGAGCGCGAGCGCCTGTGGAGCGACCTCGAAGAGATGCAGCACCTGGTCCGCGAAGGCGTGGCCTACGCACGCAGCATGGACGGCGCCAGCGAGGCGGCGGTCAAGGTCGACTTCGATTCATTCCTCGACAGCCTCGTCCTCGACTACCAGGACAGCGGCCAGGCCGTGGAGCTTCAAGGCAGCAGCAACGTCGTGCTGGAAACCCGCCCCCACGCGCTGCGCCGGGTGCTCACCAACCTGGTGGACAACGCACTGAAGTTCGGCGGCGCCGCCCAGGTGCAAGTCGAACGCGATGCCCAGGGTGTCGTGTGTATCCGTGTGCTCGACGACGGCCCCGGCATCCCCGAGGAGGAACTCGCCGAGGTGTTGAAACCCTTCTACCGGGTGGAAAGCTCGCGCAACCGCGGCACCGGCGGCACCGGCCTGGGGCTGGCGATTGCCCAGCAACTGAGCCAGGCCCTGGGCGGCACGCTGAGCCTGTCCAACCGCGCCACGGGCGGGCTGTGCGCGCAGCTGGAGTTGCGCCCCGCCAGCTGAGGCTGCGCTTGAGCGAGGTGTACACAGAGATACAAGACGGCCTTCCCCGGACACATCCGGTATAAGGCCCGTCGCCAAGATGGCTCCACGAACAGCGGCGGCAACCCGCCCGCCGCGTTCCCCAAAGGAGCCTGCCATGATCCGTCCCGCCGAAAACGCCAGCCTGCATGGCTGGCGCCTGTTCTCCCTGCTGTCCGCCCTGGTGCTGCTCGCCACCGCATTGGCCCTGTGGAGCCAACCGCAATGGGTCGCAGCCCTGCGTAGCGCGATCCGTGTCACCGCCCGCACGTCCTTCGCGCTCTTCCTCGCCACCTTTCTCGCCTCGTCCCTGATGGCAGTGGTACCGAGCGGCTTCACCCGCGGCCTGCTGCGTGAGCGACGCTTCCTCGGGCTGGCCTTCGCCTTCTCCCACGCCGTGCACGCGGTGCTGATCATCCTCTATGTGAAATTCTTCCCCGAGACCTTCTGGCACGGCCGCAGCGCCGCCGCGAACATCCCCGGCTCCGTCGGCTATGTCTTCATCATCCTGCTGACCCTCACGTCTTTCCCCTACGCAGTGAGACTGCTCGGCGCCCGTGCCTGGAAACTGCTGCACAGCACCGGCACCTGGGTGATCGCCGGGGTCTTCCTGCTCTCCTTCTACAAGCGCCTGCCGATGGGCTCCTGGTACCCGCTGGGCTTCGGCCTGATCTTCAGCGCCATCGCCTTCAAGCTCGTCGCCAAGCTGGCCGTGCACCTGCGCCGTAGCGCGCGCCCCGCGCTGCCGAACGCCTGAGCTTCGACTTCATCGACGACCGGGCTATTGCCGCCCGCCCAAGCCTTGCCCACGACCTTGCCCAAGAGGTGCACCATGACCCTGCTGACCCTGAACCCGATCAAGACCGTCCTCGACCAACTCGACCGCCTCGCCGCCTGGGGCTGGGACATTCCCCTGCGGCTGTTCCTGGCCTGGGAGTTCTTCGAATCAGGCCTGGAGAAATGGCATGGCGACAACTGGTTCGAACAGATCCACGCCAGCTTCCCCTTCCCCTTCAACCACTTCTCCGCCGGCTTCGACTGGCAGGTATCGATGTGGGCCGAACTGATCGCGCCGATCCTGCTCCTGCTCGGCGTGGCCACGCGCTTCGCTTCCGCGTCGCTGATCGTCGTCACCATCGTCGCCATCGCCGCGGTGCACTGGCCGGCGCAGTGGTCGACCTTGTCCGAGCTCGCCCAGGGCTATTCGATCACCGACCACGGCTTCGGCAACTACAAGCTGCCGCTGATCTACCTGGTCGCACTGCTGCCGCTGCTGTTGAAAGGTGCGGGAGCGCTGAGTGTGGATGGAATGATCCGCCGGCTGTATCGCTCGCACAGCTGACCCTGGCTTCGGACAAGGGAAAGGCAGGTTTGCCTTTCCCTTGTCGCTTCCGCAGCAGACGCCCCCATTACTTGCGCGCAAACAGCGACGCCAGAGGCAACTTGGTGATGGCAAAACCCAGCAATAACAGCAGCGAATAGAGCGCCAGGCTGGTGGAAATCGCTTGCCCCTCGTACCAAGCCCCGATGATCACCGCAAAAACAGGGAAAATGATGAACACAAAGGACAGGACCACGGGGCTCAGTCGTTTCAACAAGAAGAAGTAGACGAGGAAACCACCCACCGAGGCGCACAGCCCGAGGTATGTCAGCGCCCACCAGGACCTGGCGGATATCTGCGAAAACGACGGCTGCTCCACCAGCAATCCGAGGACGAACAGCGCCAACCCGGCAATGCCGATGGGCAGAGTGTTGTAGGTAACGACGCTGATCGCCGAGCCTCTCTGCTTGGTCACCACATAACACAGGGCATGCATCAGCGCGGCGGCAAGGATGGCCAGCACACCAATGAAACCCTGGTGTTCGAAACCCAGGCCCTGCTCACGAAGAATCATGTACAGGCTGGCAAAGCCGATGGCGATGCCGATCACCTGGAGTGTCTGAATCCTTTCTCGCAGGAATATCGCCGAGAAGATCAGGATGAAGACGGGCATGCAACTGAACAGCAGCGCTGTCAGCCCTGAGGAAACCAGGGTCTCGCCGTAGTTGAGGAGGAAGTACGGCACACCGAAGTAGCAAAGCGTGACGAAAATGAAGAAGCCCCGGCTTTGTCGAGGGAAGACAATCGCATCACCGCGCATCCGGGCGAATGCCAGGAACAATGGAAAGGCAATCAGGAAGCGCAGACCGGATGCCGTCAGCGGTGGCACCGTTTCAACGGCGATGCGGATACCCAGCCAGGTCGTGCCCCAACTGAGGCAGACAGTCAGGAACAGCACGGCCGTCACGGCACCTGCCAGCCAACTCTTCCGGGCAATAGGAGTGAGTTCCTGGGAAGCGGAAATGGTCATGACAGCAGCTCCAGATAGCGCTATGGATGGGTTCTTGTTACTACAATGAACCCGTTCAATCCGAAGCTATTGGCCTGTGAAATGACTGTCAAACCCTGTATTGACACCGTGTCAATTCTCCGCCACGCACTGGAATCGGGGCGCGGCACAAAATACAAACGCCTCGCGTCAGCCTTGGAGTTATGCATTCTCGATGGCTCCCTCGCAGCCGGCAGCAAGCTCACTCCCCAACGCATTCTGGCCTACAAACTCAATGTCACCGTGGGCACCGTGAGCCGCGCCTACGCCGAACTCGAGCGCATGGGCCTGGTAGTGCCAAGGGTGGGCGATGGGACTTTCGTTCGCCAGCGTGGTCTGGAGCGCAAGCGAGATGAGGGTTACCGCAATGTCGCTGAGTCCCCGGCGTTCTACGACATGAGCCGCAACCTGCACATCCCTGGGGCCGAGACCAGCCTGCTGGCACAGAGCCTAATGATCCTTGCACAGGATGTGAGCACGCTGGGAGAGCTGATGACCTACACACCGGAGGTCGGCCTGCCGCGCTTCCGTGCTGCCGGGGCGAAGTGGCTTTCCAGCCATGGTTTCCGCGCTCACCCTGAGCAGGTGCTGTGCACCAACGGCAGCCAGCACGCCTTGCTTTGTACGCTGATGGCGCTGCTGCGGCCCGGCGACACCCTGGTGACCGAACCTCTCACCTACCCTGGCCTGATCAGTGCAGCGCGGCTGCTGGGTATTCGTCTTCTGGCGGCGACGATGGACGACGACGGATTGCTACCGCACTCGCTGGACGAACTCTGCCGACTGCACCGAGTTACCGCCCTGTATTGCACCCCCACTCTGCAGAATCCCACGACCTCCATCCTGCCCACGGAACGTCGGCAGGCCATCGCGACGATTTGCCGGGAGCACAACCTGCTGATCATCGAGGACGAAACCCATGCGGTCCTGCTGGAAGATCGGCCCGCGCCCTTGAGTCACTTCGTCCCCGAGCGAAGCATTCTGATTGGCGGCATGAGCAAGGTGGTCGCCGCCGGCCTTCGCGTTGGCTACCTGCACGCCCCCGTAGCGATGGTGAGCCGGCTGGCAGCAGCGCTGCGAGGCTCCTGCTGGATGGCAACTCCCCTCCCCCTGGAGTTGGCCACCCGCTGGATCGATGACGGCACCGCGCAGATTCTGCTGCAGCAGCAAGCCGCCGAGATCGCTCGCCGCAAGGCACTGGTGACGCAGTTGCTGGAAGGATTGAACTACCGAACTCACTCCAGGAGCCCGCATTTCTGGATCCAGGTGCCCGAGCCATGGCGCGCCTCGGACGTGGAAAGCGACTTGGCGGCCAAGCACTACCGCATCGCGACCGCGGAATCCTTTGCTGTCGGTCACGCTGCAGTTCCGCAGTTCGTCAGGGTCAGCATCTGCGACGGAGCGATGGATGACGTGCAGTTGTGTTTGGGATTCCAGGCGCTCTCGGTCGCTCTGGACAGTGATACCGCATCCACGGAACGCTCATAGGCGAGAGGGTGCTCGCGAACGGATTTCCCCGCCTGGTCTGCAGCCAGGCCGGTTCGCGAGCAAGCTCGCTCCTACGGAAAAGAAAAAAGCCCGCGCACCGATGACGGTACGCGGGCTGGGCTGTGGATAACAAGCAGATCAGGGAATCACGAACCCAACTTCGATATTGCCGCGAGTCCCCTTGGAGTATGGGCAGATCTGGTGAGCCTCATCGACCAGCTTCGCCTTGTCCTCGGCCTGCAGCCCCGGCAGGTGCACGGTGAGCTGGGCAGCCAGGGCGAAACCGCCGTCGGCGGTGTTGCCCAGGGAGACTTCGGCGTCCACCGCCACATCGGCTGGCAGGCGCACGTTCAGTTTCTGCCCGGCGCGGCGCAGGGCACCGATGAAGCAGGCGGACCAGCCAATGGCGAACAGCTGCTCGGGGTTGGTGCCGGGGCGGCCGGAACCAGGCGGGCTCAGGGGCAGATCCAGGTCAGCGTCGACAGTCTGGCCGCGACCGTCGCGACCTCCGGTAGTGTGGGTGTGGGCGGTGTAGATCACGCTTGCCAGGGTATCGGTCATGACGCTTCTCCTTCAGGGCGGGCCAAGTGGGGACGACGCGGTGTGGTGCAGTTAGGGCGGGTGCCGATCACCACGCCTTGCTCTTTCAGGCTGCGCAGCAGGGCGATGCCCTGCTCTTCGATGGCGGCCAGTTCGATGCCGGCGATTTCCGCCAGCGCCTTCAGGTGTTCGCGACCGGTCAGTTGCCATTGCTGCAGCGACACCAGCAGCGCATGGGCCAGCGGGGCCAGGCGCGAGAAGTGCACCTTCAGGTCCGCGCCGCGGCGTGCCAGCAGCAGTGTCGGCTCGGTCGGGGCTTGCAGCGGGATATGCTCCGGGCCGATATGGCTGACCGGCCAGACGTAGGCCAGCGGCAGCGCGAGGCTGGAGAGCTGCGGTACGCCATCGAGCAGGTCGCCGTCCGGATCGTGGGCCGGTTCGGCCTTGTCGCTGAGCAGCAGCGCGGTCTCGATCCATTCGTAGTGAGCCAGCTCGGCCACCCAGCCGGGCTGCTCGCCGCGGCTTTCGAGGTAGTCGACGAACTCGCCGGCAACCTCCGTGAAGAGCGGCGTCTGGCAACGGAAGCCGGCGTAGAAATCCTCGGTCAGCGCTTGCCAATGCTCGTGCGCGAGGCTGGCCTGCAGCACCGGGAAATTGCCGGCCAGCAGCGATTGCAGGTTGCCGAAGAACAGTTGCCGGTACACCGCCAGGCGCCGCGCCTCGATGCCGGGCGGCGGTTCATTGGCCTGCGGGTCGCGGATGAAGCGGGTCATGCGCAACTGCTGTTCGCGCAGGGACTCAGCCATGGCGCACCTCCGGCTGGCGAACGGTGCTTTGCAGGCGGCGGATGTAGTCCACCTCGCCGAGCAATCCGGCGAGCGGCGGCAGGTTGAAGTCTCGTTCCAGCAGGGTCGGGACGGTGCCCAGATACTGGTAGGCGCTGGCCAGCAAGTTCCAGACATCGTCCTTCACCGCTGCGCCGTGGGTGTCGACCTTAAGGTCCGGCGCCTCGTCGTAATGCCCGGCGACGTGTAGGCAGACGACACGATCCGCCGGCACGCGGGCCAGGAAGCTGGCGGCGTCGTAGCCGTGGTTGTGGGCATTGACGTAGAGGTTGTTGACGTCCAGCAGCAGGTCGCAGTCGGCCTCGCTCAGCACGGCGCGCAGGAAGTCGATTTCGCTCAGCGCCTGGTAGGGCGCGGCGTAGTAGGAGATGTTTTCCACGGCGATGCGACGGCCAAGGATGTCCTGCACTTCACGGATGCGCCCGGCGATGTGCTGCACCGCTTCGTCGGTGAAGGGCATCGGAATCAGGTCGTAGAGGTGGCCGTCGTCGGAGCAGTAGCTCAGGTGTTCGCTGAACAGCGGCACATGGTGCTGGTCGAGGAACTCGCGGACACGGCGCAGGAACACGTGGTCCAGAGGCTCCGGGCCGCCGAGAGACAGCGACAGGCCGTGGCAGGACAGCGGGAAGCGTTCGGCCAGGCGCGCCAGGCCTTCGCCATAGGTGCCGCCGACACCGATCCAGTTGTCCGGGGCGACTTCGAGGAAATCCACGGCGCGGTCGTCCATTGTCAGCAGGTCGGGCAGCAGGGCGCGGCGCAGGCCTAGGCCGGCTCCATTGAGAGAAGTGGTCATGGCGGTCTCCTGGGCGAAGTGCCCTCCCCGGCCTGGGGCGCGGGGAGGTCTGCGGGAATGTCAGTTCCTGGCCTGGCTCAGCTTGCTGTAAAGGTCGGCCGGGAACGGCTTGCCGTTGGAGTCGAACTGGTTCTTGCGGAACTGGTAGACCTCGGCTTCGGAGAGGTAGCCGTCGTGGTTGGCATCGATGGCATCGAACTCGGCGTTGGCCTTGGGCGCCACGGCCAGCAATTCGGCGCGGGAGACGCGGCCGTCGTGGTCGGCATCGGTACGGGCGAACGAGGCGTCACCACACTTGCCCTCACCGCACTTGCCCTCGGCGCCAGTAGCCTTGGCCTGGGCGCCGTCGGCACCGCATTTGCCTTCGCCGCACTTGCCTTCAGTCTGGCTGGCCTTGGTTTGCTTGGCGGCGCCGCACTTGCCCTCGCCACACTTGCCCTCCCCGGCCTTGGCGGCGGAGGCCAGCTGGTAGCCCTGCGGCAGGGCTTCGACGGCGAAGGCGGAGGACGCCATGTTCAGGCCGCCGGCCAGGGCAACGGCGATCAGGCCAAGCTGGGATTTCGAGAGTCGAGTCATGGTGCTTCTCCAGATGCAATGGCGCGCTGGGCGCCGGGTCATGCCGCAAGGGCGAATCCCTGGAACGATGCTCTGGAGGGTTTTCCCTGCCGTCGCGGTGTGTCGTTCGGGTAGGGCTATTTCGCCGCAACGATGTATCGCGGGCGTATCGGCGACTGGAGGCTTTTGTATGCGTGTGTCCGCTCAGCGAGCGGCAGATACAAAGCAATACAAGCGGCGGGCATCTGGAGCGGGGAGGTTCGCGAGCAAGCTCGCTACTGCAGGCAATCGGTCAGCCTGCAAGGCTCTTTGCAGGAGCGAGCCTGCTCGCGAACCAGCATGGCCACGTCGTAGAGGCGGCAGAAAAAGAAAGGGCCGCAGAGCGGCCCGATCCTACAAAGGCAGGAAGATCAGCCCGCGCGCTTGGCGGCGATGGCGGTGACTTCCACCTTCATGCCTTCGACCGCCAGCTCGGAAATGCCGACGGCGGCGCGCACCGGATAGGGCTTGGCGAAGAAGCTGCAATACACCTCGTTGAACGCGGCGCGGTCGGCCATGCTGGTGAGGTAGATGGTCAGGTGCAGGACGTAGTCCAGGCCGCTGCCGGCCTTTTCCAGGGCGAGTTGCAGGCTGCGCAGGGTGGCTTCGCTCTGGGCCTTGATGTCGCCCAGTTCCAGGCTGCCGTCCTCAAGGGTGGGGATCTGCGTGGAAACCAGCAGGCCGCCGAAGCCGGCGACGTCGGAGGAGATGGATTCGGGGTCCGCGTCGGGGATGAAGGTAGGCGTCATGGGACAAATCTCTGCTGTCGATGAATGGGGCACGTCGCCGCACCAGGTGTGGCGGCCGGGTCGCGCAGCTTAGCCGTATCGCCCCGCCACGCGCCATGTCACCGTGCCCGCAGCCCCCGGAAACAGTGACATGCCCAGTCCCGATAAAACTTGCGAAGCTGTTGTGTCAACTCGACAAAAGTTTTGATTATTACAATTCAGGATATAGACCTTCTCATAATCCGTGATTTAAACGGCGAACTCTTTCGGCATTATGACGTCGGCTCTTCCGCGTCTGGAGCAATTCGCGGGGGAATTAAAAGCCAGTTAACTGCAACAATGCCAACGCAACTTCCTGCGATTTTCCGCCGTGGTCCATCCATGTTCGGATTCATTGTGCCTGCCTATAAAAACGTCCGGCTCTCACGCTATTAATCGAACCGGTCCTCCAAGACTCTAGGGGCAATATCCATGAAGCACCTCAAACGCAGCGCCATCGTGCTCGCTGTTTCCGCCGCCGCCAGCCAGTTCGCCAGCGCCGAATCCTTCGTCACCGATCAGGCCGATGCCAAGGGCTTCGTCGAGGACGCCAAGTTCGACGTCCTGCTGCGCAACCAGTACTACGACCACGACGGCAAGAACGGTGGGGCCGACAACCGCGACTGGACTCAGGGCTTCCTGGCCAACTTCTCCTCCGGCTACACCCAGGGTACCGTCGGCTTCGGCGTGGATGCCTTCGGCTACCTGGGCATCAAGCTCGACGCCGGCCGCGGCCGCGCGGGCACCGGCAACCTGCCGGTAGGCAACGACGGCAAGCCGGACGACGACTACGGCAAGGCCGGCGGCGCGCTGAAGGTGCGCATCTCCAAGACCGAGCTGAAATTCGGTGACATGCAGCCGACCGCTCCGGTGTTCGCCGCCGGCGGCACCCGCCTGATCCCGCAGACCGCTTCGGGCTTCAACCTGCTGAGCAGCGAGATCGAAGGCCTGGACCTGGAAGCCGGCCACTTCACTTCCGGCACCAGCCCGGTCACCACGGCTCGCGATGGTGGCATCTACGCCACTTACGCCGACGTCGAGGCCAACAGCGCCGACTTCATCGGCGGCAAGTACGCCATTACCGACAACCTGAGCGTGTCGCTGTATGGCTCGGAACTCGAAGACGTCTGGCGCCAGTACTACGGCAACGCCAACTGGCTGCTGCCGGTAGCCGATGACCAGTCGCTGGGCTTCGACTTCAACATCTACCGCACCAACGACTATGGCCAGGCCAAGGCCGGTGAAATCAGCAACACCACCTGGTCGCTGGCTGCCGCTTACTCCTTCCTGCAGGCGCACACCGTCACCCTGGCCTACCAGAAGGTCCACGGTGATACTCCGTTCGACTATGTCGGCTTCGGCGACAACGGCGCAGGCGCTGGCGGCGACTCGATCTTCCTCGCCAACTCCGTGCAGTACTCCGACTTCAACGGTCCGGGCGAGCGCTCCTGGCAGGTCCGCTACGATCTGGCGATGGACACCTTCGGCGTGCCAGGCCTGAGCTTCATGGCCCGCTACATCAACGGCACCGGCATCGACGGCAGCCACATGGACTCCGACAGCCAGTATCTGGGCTACGGCTACGGCGACGATGGCAGCCACCACGAGACCGACCTGGAAGCCAAGTATGTGGTGCAATCCGGCCCGGCCAAGGACCTGTCCTTCCGCCTGCGCCAGGCCTTCCACCGCTCCAACGGCGACCAGGCCGAGGACGACAACAACGAGATGCGCCTGATCGTCGAATATCCGCTGTCGATCCTGTAATCGCCCCGGATATTTGCCACGATAATTGCGCGGGGCAACTTTCGGATTCGTCTGAATGTTCGCCCCGTGTTCGGGTGAGATTATTACGCCCGAACAGAAAGTCTCTTCCCGGAATGACGGTTTATCCCGCGGCTACAACTTTCTAGAATGACCCCATCTTCCTGCTTCCGCACTTTCCCTGCGGAAGACAACTCCTGACGTTGATATTGTGATTGCTCCTTCGACGTCCTTCGAGCCGCTCCTCTGGAGCGGCTTTTTTTATGCCCGTTAATATCGCTCGGCAAACCGCCTGAACAAAAAGTGATCGAATCCAACGGCGCGGCGGTCCAACTCTCCGACAGCGTGGTAATCCTCACGCGAACCCCGGAGGCACCTCACCATGAGCGCAATGACCCTCGAAGGCTGGTGCAAGACCACCGCCGAGCAGAAACCCACGCCGCTGGAAGACATCCGCTTCTACCTGACCGACCAGGACCGCCTGCACCTCGAACAGGCCGAGGTCTACCTGCAGGAGAACGGCCAGCGGGAAATGATGGTCGATGCCGACCTCGACACCCTCGATCTGCACATGCCCGAAGGCTATGGGCCACTGGCGGACTGCATGTTCCGCGTGTACCTGGGCGGGGTGGAACACCGTGGGCAATTCCACCTGGTGGGCCACCGGGCCAGTGATGGCAGCCTGATCTACACCAACGCCGTGCTGATCGACCAGTTGATCAACTGACACCGCCCCTCGCCCGCCGCAGGCCCGGCGGGCGAGCGCGTTCGTCGCTCTTGTCGCCAGCGGACATTGTGGCCGCTCAACTGCCGTGATTTCATAAAGCCACCTGCGTCCGCGTGCCGCATGTCCGGCACGCGACTCAATCCAGAACCACGCCCATCCTCCGTTGAAGAAGCTGCTATCGGATGCGAACTTCCAGTAAACCTGGGGTAAAGGAGCACGGGCGATACGACGGTCTGCT
The DNA here is from genome assembly GCF_001675465.2 of Pseudomonas sp. AU12215. Classification (NCBI taxonomy): domain Bacteria; kingdom Pseudomonadati; phylum Pseudomonadota; class Gammaproteobacteria; order Pseudomonadales; family Pseudomonadaceae; genus Pseudomonas; species Pseudomonas sp. AU12215. Next base: position 50,128 of record NZ_MACM02000173.1, on the reverse strand, counting down.
ACGTCTCGCCCGCCACGCGGGTGGCGATTGCGCCGTCCTGCTCATCGACATGCACGGCCAGTTGCTCGGCCACCTCGGCATCGAGAGCGCCGTTGCCCTCTCCCTGACCACCCTACTTTCCCTCGATGCCGTCGCTACTCCCCTGCACCAGCACGGCCGCGAGCTGCACCTGCTCTCCAGCGAAACACTGCGCGACGAGGAAGGCTTTCCACGGGCCCGACTGCTGCTGCTTGGCAATGGCGACAGAGCGCTCAGCCAGGACCAGCAAGCCCTGCTGGCGGACGTGCTGGAACTGGGCGAAGCCCTGCTCGGACGTGCCGGCGCGCCGCAGCGGGAAAGCGAGCGGCGCATGGCCCTGGCGATTGACGGCAGCGGCACCGGGATCTGGGACCGCCACGTAACCACCGGCCAGATACATTACTCCAGCGCCTGGAAATCACTGCTGGGCTACGCCGACGACGAAATCGGCAGTTGCATAGAGGATGCCTATACCCGCATCCACCCGGACGACCTCGACTATGTACAAAGCGCCATGCGCGACCACTTCGAGGGCCGTACCGAATCCTATGAAGTGGAACACCGGCTGCAGCACAAGGACGGCCACTACCTCTGGGTCTGCAGCCGCGGCAAGGTGGTGGAGCGCGATGCCGCCGGCAATGCCCTGCGCATGCTCGGCACCACCACCGACATCACCGCCCTGCGCGAGGTCGCCGAACAACTGCGCGAAAGCGTGCAATTGCTCACCGACCTGACCAACGAAATCCCCGGCATGGTCTTCCAGTTCCGTCGTTTGCCTGACGGCACCGGCACCTTCCCCTACGTCAGCGCCGGCGTGCTGGACATCTATGGTGTATTGCCCGAAGAGGTTCGCAGTGACTCCAGCTTCCTGCGCCAGGTGATCCACCCGGAAGACCTGGACGCCTGCCTGGCATCCCTGGAGACCTCCGCCCTCCAGATGCAGCCCTGGCGCCACGAGTACCGCGTGATGATTCCCGAACGCGGAGTGTTCTGGCGGCAAGGCAATGCACACCCCAAGCGGATAGAGGATGGCAGCCTGATCTGGCACGGCTTCATCACCGACATCACCGAACGCAAGCGCATCGAAGCCGAGCTGCAACTGCTGGCGACGACCGACTACCTCACCCAGTTGCCCAACCGTGGCCACTTCATGCACCTGATCGAGGCCGAACTGGGCCGCGTGCAGCGAAGCGTGGAACGCAGCGCGGCGATCCTGATGTGCGACATCGACCACTTCAAGGCGATCAACGACCGTTGGGGCCATGCCGTGGGTGATGAAGCGCTGCGCCACTTCGCCGGCATCCTGGCCCGGGCCATCCGTCGCGTCGACTTCGCCGGCCGCATGGGCGGGGAAGAATTCGCCGTGGTGCTGGGCGACGCCGACCTCGGCAGTGCCGAGGTGTTCGCCCAGCGCCTGCAGCAGCAACTCGCCGACCAGCCGCTGATGCACGCAGGCCAGCGCATACCGCTGACCATCAGCATCGGCGTCGCCGTCCTGGAATCCGGCGACAGTTCCGCCGAGGTCGCCCTCTCCCGCAGTGACAGCGCCTTGTACCGGGCCAAGCAAAACGGCCGTAACCGCGTCGAATGCCACTGACGGCAAACCCGCGAGGCAGAGCGCGCCGCCCGGCGCGCCTGTGGATGATCCCGCACAGCGCCATGAAAAAATGTGCAGAATTTTTCACCATTAGCGCCGAACGTTTTAAATAATGGACTTTTCAGCACGCACAGCTATTTGAAAATATCCTTCAAATACAATCACTTAAAATAATTGTCAGACAAGATATCGGCCATTATTTTTGACGCCCTCCGTCGAATTCGTTTGACATATTTAACGGCTCTGGCAGGCTGGTAGGCAGGTTTCGACCGGGAAACTTCGCCTTCTGTGCGCTCCCGGCAGTGCTCGAGGCCTCAGGTAGCGCGCCTTTCCGCTGCGCGCCTGCACAAAAACGATGGGCTGCAGCCCGTCCAAAGGTGACATATGTCCAACAGCAACATTGGCAACAAGAAACAGACCCTCCGAAAACCCGTCGTCCTGATGTCCATGGGCAGCCAAGAGCGCAAAGGCCACGACTATCAGGTAATGACCCACAAATACATCGTGCCCCTGGTCGAACAGTCCGATTGCGTGCCGGTACTGGTACCGACCTGCTGCGGCATCGAAGACCTCGAGCAATACCTGGACATGGCTGACGGCGTGTACCTGACCGGTGCCGGCAGCAACATCGATCCGACCCTGTATGGCCAGGAGAACGAGACTCCCGGCAAGGGCCAGGACAAGGACCGCGACAACTTCGACATCCCCCTGATCAAGGCCGCCATCGCGCGTGGCCTGCCGATCTTCGGCATCTGCCGCGGCATGCAGGAAATCAACGTGGCCCTGGGCGGCGACATCTACCAGAAGGTCTACGCAGAACCCGGCTTCAATGACCATCGCGAGAATCCCGAAGATCCGGTCGACGTGCAGTACAGCCCGGCCCACGGCGTTCGCCCGAAAGCGGGCAGCTGGTTGCAGCAGCTGCTGGGTGACGAGATCCGCGTCAACTCGCTGCATGGCCAGGGCCTGAAGAACCTCGGCAAGGGCATCGAAGCCATCGCCCACGCCGAAGACGGCCTGGTCGAGGCGATCCATGCGCCGACCCTTTCCTCCTTCCTCTTCGCGGTGCAGTGGCACCCGGAATGGCAGGCGGCGAAGAACCCCGACTCGGTGAAGATCTTCCAGGCTTTCGGCGATGCTTGCCGTCAGCAGGTGAAGAAGAAGCAGGCGCGCCAGCTGGCTGCCTGATTCGCTTTCCGCGTCATGAAAAAGCCCGGCCTTGTGCCGGGCTTTTTCTTTGGCAATCCCAACTGCGGCATACCCGCTCATCGATGGGTATCGCGTCGCTCCACACCATCCTGCGTCCGGTTCCACCGGCCATGATGGAGCGAGGTCGCAGGATGGGTGGAGCCTGGGCGATACCCATGCGGAAAACGTCATTAGCCGCGCGAATGGCGCACCCTGCACGCCCTTGAGGGCGCATCGGGCTAACCTTGGCGGTCAGCGATTACGCTTGACCGACCAAGGAACTGCCATGAGCAACGATCTTTTCTCCCTCGCCGGCAAGACCGTGCTGGTCACCGGCGCCTCCAGCGGTATCGGCGCCCATCTGGCCCGCGTGGCTGCGCAGGCTGGCGCCCGCGTAGTGCTCGCGGCGCGGCGCACCGAGCGGTTGGCGCAGCTTGCACAAGCCATTCAAGCCGAGGGCGGCGAGGCACACGCCGTGGTACTGGACGTGACCGATCGTGCCAGTGTCGAGGCAGCGTTCGACAGCGCCGAGGCGCAGTTCGGCGTGGTCGACGTGGTGCTGAACAATGCCGGCATCGGCAACGGCCAGCGCGCTCTGGAAGTCAGCGAGGAAGACTGGCGCGCCATGCTCTCCACCAACCTCGACGGCGTCTGGCGCGTCGCCCAGTGCGCAGCGCAACGCCTGGCCAAGGCCGGGCGCGGCGGCAGCATCGTCAACATCGCCTCGATCCTCGGCCTGCGCGTGGGCGGCGGCTACAGCCACTACTGTGCGGCCAAGGCCGGCGTGGTGCAGCTGAGCAAATCCCTGGCGCTGGAACTGGCGCGCTTCAACGTGCGGGTCAACGCCATCGCACCAGGTTACTTCAAGACCGAGATGAACGACGCCTACTTCGACAGCGACAAGGGCCAGGCGTATATCCGCGACACCGTCCCGATGCGCCGCCTCGGCCAGCTCAAGGAACTGGAAGGCCCCTTCCTGCTGCTGGCCAGCGAGGCCGGCGCCTTCATGACCGGTGCCGTGCTGGCGGTGGACGGCGGGCACCTGGTGAGCAGCCTCTAGCTACTCGCCCAACTCGAGAATCCGCTGTTCGAGGAAGCGCCGTTCCGGCTCCAGCCTGGCCAGCGTCAGTGCGCGCTGATAGGCCTCGCGCGCCTCGGCGCGCCGCTCGAGCCGGCGACAGAAGTCAGCGCGGGCGGCGTAGGCCAGGTGGTAATCCTGCAAATCGCCACGGGCGAGGATCGCATCCACCTGCGCCAGCCCGGCTGCCGGCCCGTCACGCATGGAAAGCGCCACAGCGCGGTTGAGCTCGATCACCGGCGAGGGTTGCATCGCCAACAGGATGTCATAGAGGCCGACGATTTCCGCCCAGTCGGTACTGGCCATGTCCGGCGCGGCGGCATGTACCGCCGAGATCGCCGCCTGCAAGGTGTAAGGGCCGGCGCGCCGGGTCGCCAACGCCGAGCTGATGAGCTGCTGGCCCTCGGCAATCAGCGCACGGTTCCACCCCGTGCGGTCCTGGTTTTCCAGGAGCACCAGCTCACCCTCATCGCCCGTGCGCGTTTCGCGTCGCGATTCATGCAGCAGCATCAGCGCCAGCAAGCCCATCACTTCGGCTTCGGGTAGCAGTTCGAGCAGTTGCCGGCCAAGACGTATGGCTTCAGCCGACAAGTCGGTACGGGTCAACGAGTCGCCGGCGGAGGCCGAGTAACCCTCGTTGAACACCAGGTAAATGACCCGAAGCACGCTGGCAAGACGCTCGGGCAGCTCCGCCGCTTCCGGAACCTGATAAGGAATCTGCGCATCGCGAATCTTCGCCTTGGCGCGCACGATGCGCTGGGCGATGGTCGAAGGCGTCGCGAGGTACGCGCGGGCGATCTCTTCGGTCTTCAGGTCGCAGACCTCGCGCAGGGTCAACGGCACCTGGGCGTCTGCCGGCAAGGCCGGGTGGCAGCAGGTGAAGATCAGGCGCAGACGATCATCCTGAACGCTCTCGTCCGCCAGCTCCTCCACCGATTGAGCGTCGACTTCCAACTGCTCGGCGATCTGCACCAGGGAGGCATCGAAACGCGAGCGCCGACGCAAGCCGTCGATGGCCTTGAAACGCCCAGCGGAGACCAGCCAGGCGCGCGGGTTGGCCGGCACGCCGTCGCGCCGCCACTGGTCCACGGCGGCGACGAAGGCTTCATGCAGGGCTTCCTCGGCCAGGTCGAAATCCCCCAGCAGACGGATCAGCGTCGCTAGCACGCGGCGGGATTCGCGGCGGTAGATATCGTCGACGACATCGCGCAAGGCCTGAGGGGCGTATTCATGCATGGGAAGCGTCGGTCCGTGGGCAGCAAAGGTACGCCTATCCTGCACGGATTTTCGGCCAATCAGGAACAGTTCGGACAGAGAGCTCGTTGCATGGCGTTGGGTCGGACATTGTGCGTTTCACCTTCCCAGGTTCCATTCACCACACCGCGAGGAGAACGCGACGTAGCGTGGCGAATGGCGAGTTTCAGAAACGTCTTAACGCGTGTACCGACAGACGGCGGCTCTAATAACCGAAAGCTCCAGTTCGAGAGCTTTTCAAGATCCAGCGAGTAACGTGCCTTGGCCATCTTTGGAAAACTAGCAGACTTCTCTGTCAGGGAAATCCTCTCCGTCATCGGTGGGCGGTCCGGCAATCTCTTGATCGAAAACGACGGGGGCCATCGCCTGCGCGTGCACCTGTCCGGTGGACGCATCACCCATGTCAGCTTTGAGCGCACGCTCGAGTCTTCCCACGAAATCTCACTGCTGCTCAAGCGCCTGGGCGAAGCACAGGGCTCCTTCCACTTCGACAACCATCCGGACGATTCCGCCCCCTGCGGTTCGCTGTCACTTAACTGGGAAGAACTGCTGCTGCCCGCGGAAAGCGAGCGGCCGACCGACGAGCTGCCGCATCCGCAGACCCGCTTCATGCTGATCAAGGGGCGAAACGTGAAACTGCCCCACGCCCTCAACGAGTTCCTCGTGCGCAGCAGTCACTTGCTGGAGCGCGGCACCAGCGCCGAGCATCTGAGCGGCAAGCTGGGCATGCCGCTGGAAACCGTGCAGCTGCACCTCAAGCAGTTGCGCGAGGTGAAGAAGATCTGGCCCGTCCGCGCTTACTCGGAACACCAGCATGCCCCTCAAACCCAAGAAAAAAACTCCCTCGCCAAACGCCTGCTGGGACGCTTTCTGAAATGAAATCGATCGTGAAAATCCTGGTTTCGGGCCCGGTTGGCGCCGGGAAAACCACCCTGATCCGCACCCTCTCGACCATCCCTGTGGTCAATACCGACGAGCTCAGCAGCGAGCAGATCGGCAAGAGCCAGACGACCGTGGCCCTGGACTTCGGCCAGATGGACCTGGGCGACATCAGCCTGCACCTGTTCGGCACGCCCGGCCAAAGCCGCTTCGACTTCATGTGGGAAGTCCTCAGCGAAGGCGCATTCGGCATGCTCCTGCTGGTCGCCTGCAACCGCCCGGGAGACTTCCCCAACGCCCGGCGCATTCTCGAATTCGTCACCAGCCGCCACCCCATTCCCTTCCTCATTGCCCTGACACACGGCGATGTCGCCACCGACGCATGGATGCCGGAAGACATCGCCGCCTACTTCGGCATACCCGCCGGGCAGGTCGTCTCGATCAATCCCGAAGTCCGGGAGAGTGCCGAACTTGCCCTCATTCAGCTGGTACGCCAGCTGTGCATCTAACGACAGAAAACGCTTCTCGGGAGGAGGTTTCACCATGAGTAAACAATCGGAGTTACTGGCGGCGCTCGATCGCCTGAACAAAGCGATTCCCTCGATCAAGGGCAGCCTGCTGAGCACGCTGGATGGCATTTCCATCGTTCAGGTCATCAATGATCAGGCAGTCGACCCCGCTCGCGTCGCCGCCATGTCCGCCACCGCCATCGGCGTCGGCAAGCGCATCAGCGAATCGCTGAAAGTCGGCAGCACCCGGGAGATCAGCCTGCAGGCCAGCGAAGGCCGAGTGTTCATCTACCTGGTGGGCAACAAGGCCTGCCTGTCGCTGGTCACGCTGCCCGACAGCAATACCGGCCTCATTCAGCTCGAAGTGTCCGACACCATCGAGCAGCTGAACGCAATTCTTTAAAAAGAGCAGACCATGAGCGAAGACCGCAAGAGCTGGGAGACCAAGAACGAGTTCATCGTCAAGGAGCTTCTGCAACTGATCGATATCTCACCGGAAGAGTGCGCCGTGCTGGCCAGCCTGCAGCCGCAGGCGAAAGCAGCTGCCGAGCAGTTGGTGGTGGATTTCTATGACCGCCTGCTCAAGCACGAGGCGACCCGCGAGTTCATCACCGACAGCAAACGACTGGGCACGACGCTGGCGGCCTGGTTCACCGAACTGTTCGGCGGCCAGTACGACGACGCCTACGCACTCAAGCGCCTGAACATCGGCATGGTCCATGTCCGGATCGGCCTGCCGGTGCGCTACCCGCTGGCGATGCTCGACGTCATCGCGCTGCATGGCGAAAAGGTTGCCGCCAGCAAGGGGCCGGGGGCCATCGCCGCCTTCCGCAAGATCCTTGCACTGGACGTGGCCACCTTCAACCAGTCCTACGAAAGCAACCAGCTCAGCCACCTGGCGGAACTGACCGGCAGCGAGCGCCTGGCCCGCCGCCTGCTCGCCGGCATGTAACGAGCCGAGCCGGCCAGCATCGCCGGCGAGGCGGTCGAAGCGATGGATCGCTTCACCCGCAGGAAGAGGAGACCGGGCCAGCACCGCCTCAACCGGCTTGCTCCAAGCCCTCCCCGGGAAGGAGAGGGCTACGGAGAAGGCGCGTTTTTGCAGGAACGCGCCGGCTCCTGCCGATACCGGTTCGGCCAACCTCAAGGCTTGGCATCGAACAACAGTTTCCCCGTCGCTGGGTCGAACGGAATGGAGAAGTGCTCGTGGGCGATCTTCCACTGCCCCGCCTCGCGCCGCAGGCCCACCGTCACCCGCGCCCAGGAGGCGTTGTGCTGGCCCTTGTCGTCGGTGCCGCCACAGTAGGCGAGGTAATGCCCGAAGGCCGTCTCGCTACCCCTCTCGAAGCTCAGCTGGTGAATCTCGAAGGTGGTTTCCTTGCACATCTGCGTGCAGTCGCGCCAGTGGCTGGCATAGGCCTCGACGCCCTGGAATTGCAGTTGCTTCACCGCATCGAAGGCGAGGATGTCTCGGGTGTAGTGGCGGGTGATGCCTTCCACGTCGCAGGCGCGCACGGCCTGCAGCCAGCTCTCCAGCAGCGCGTGAAGCTCGGCGTGGCCAGCGTTCATTTCAGCGGCAGTCATGGGATCTCTCCTGCTCAGGCTTCAGGAACCGCAGCAGTTGGGCGACTGCGGGGCTTCGTCGTATTCGTCATGGAAGCGCGTCCAGTTCATGCCCTTGCCCTGGTAGTCGGGCATGCCGCCCCAGCCTTCGCCACGCCCCAGCGGGGTGAGGTCGAGCAGGTGGTAGGTGAGCAGCGGCGCTTCCAGCCCGCGACCGTAGGTCGAGTAGCTGTGGAAAACCTGGTCGCCGTCGCGCAGGAACACGCTCATGCCTGGCTGCTCGCCGCGCACATGGTAATCCTGGCCCAGGCTCTCCAGCTCCGCCTTGTCGCGATAGTTGTATTCGACCGGCGCGACGGACTCGTCGACGCTGACGTGGAAGTCATAGTTGAAGTCGCTGCCAAAGGACGAATACCAGGGGAACTGCCAACCCATGCGGGCACGGAATGGCGCTATCTCTTCCAGCGGTGCGCGGGACACCATGGCGAAGGTGGTGCCACGGGCGTGCAGGTGCTCCAGGCGGCCAAGATTGTCGATCAGGTAGGAGCAGCCCTCGCAGCCCAGTCCCGTGTCGCGATGGAACATGAAGTGATAGACGATCAGCTGCGGCCTGCCCTCGAACAGGTCGAGCAGGCGCAGCGGGCCGTGTGCGCCTTCGAAGCGGTAGTCCCTGTCGATACGCACCACCGGCAGCTCGCGGCGCTGAGCGTTGAGCGCGTCGCGGGCCTGAGTGGCGGCCTTTTCCTGTTCCAGCAGGCGAACCCGCGCCTGGCGCCAGGCAGCCTGGGAAACAACGCGGGGAAAATCTTGATTGGCCAGTTTCATGTTGCACGCTCCTGGGGACGCTCCTGAGAAAGCCCCCGTTGCTCGTTGGGCCGGGCGCGGCGCTTGCCGCGCAGACGGGTGACGGCGAAGGCACTGACGCCGCCGGCGGAAAGGACACTGGTCACGGCCAGCGTCAGGGTCGATACGCACAGAGGGCACATGGCTCGCCTCCTTCAGGTTGCCGCTTGCATCAGCCCTTCTCGGCCAGCACCTTGAGGTTGGCCAGGCCCGCCTCGAAGTCCTTGCCGACCATGCGGTCCACATCGATGAACAGGTGCATGATCTTCGCCACGAAGGGCACCGGGCCGAACATCGCCCAGGTCACCTCGGTGCCGCCCTCGCGCGCTACCAGGGTGAACTCGGCGGTGTTGCTGGCCTTGAATGGTTTGAGGAAATCCAGGGCGATGGTGGTGCGGCGGCCAGGGTCGTTCTCGACGATCTCCATCCGCCCTGAGCCGGCCTTGCCGTTGCCGTCCCAGGCATAGACCGCGCCGCGGCCTTTCTCGGCGCCGGAAAGGGTGCGCTGCATACCCGGATCGAGTGCTTCGTAGGGCGACCATTGCCGCCACCGGTGGAAGTCCTCGATATAACCCTGGACCTTTTCCGGCGGCGCCTGGATGCGCAGGCTGCGCTCCACGCGGAAGGTGTCCGGGCGATTCGCCGCCAGCACCAGGACCGCCGACACGGCCAGTACCACCACCAACGCCATCCACTTGAGCATTCCATTCTCCCGCTGTTGCTTTCATAGGAAACGCCGGGCCTCAGCGCCCGGCGAAGTGACGGTCCCAGTCGCGCACCGGGCGGATTTCCACGGCGCCGAGGCGGCCGCTGGGAATCCTCTGCGCGACCTGCAACGCCTCGTTGAGGTCGCGGGCATCGATCAGCACGAAGCCACCGAGGTACTCGCGGGTCTCGGCGAACGGTCCGTCGGTGATCGACAGCCCCTGATCCCCGTGGCGCAACGTGGTCGCGCGCGCCACCGTCTCCAGCGCCTCGGAGGCGAGCACCCGGCCGGCACGACGCTGGTATTCGTCATTGGCGAAACACTCGTCCATCAACCGCCGGTATTCGGGGCCGGACAGGCTGGAGAGGCGCTGGTCGTCCACGTAGATCAGGCAGAGGTACTTCATGGTCGTCTCCCCACGCAGTGCGCTGGCTGTTACCCCATAGTCGAAGCGCGCAGGCGGGAATCGACAAGCGGGAAAAAGTTTTTTCGTGCGACAGGTGACCATGCTCCGCTGAACCGCACCCAAGCGCTCTGCCTCGGGCTTGAGCACCGCTCGTCAGGCAACGGACCCGCGCCTGCTTGCGCTTTCAGATTCGTCTCAGAGCGTTTCTGACACCGCACAGGGAAGATTGACGCGGGAAAAACCTGACCATGGAGCTCAAGAGAATGAAACTTCACGCAACCGCCCTGGCAATCGCAGCGACCCTCGCTGTGCCGGGACTTGCCTTCGCCGCCAACACCATCAACTTCAGTGGTGAAGTGACCGACCAGACCTGCTCGGCCGTCGTCGATGGCAACACCGATCCCACCGTCATCCTCGACAGCGTGCCGGTCAGCGCCCTGAACGGTGCCGTCGGCCAGACCACCGGCGAGACCAGCTTCACCCTGCAACTGACCGATTGCGCCGCCCCCAGCGGCGCCGACGAGCACTTCACCACCCTGTTCCAGGCCACCAACGCCACCGCCTCGGGCAACCTGACCAACACCGCTTCCAGCGGTGCGACCGGTGTAGCCCTGCAACTGCTCGACGGCCCGGCCGGCACTCCGGTGAACCTGGCGGGCGGCGCTGCCGTGGCGGCCGGTGACATCGTCCTGGCCGACGGTGAAACCAGCGCCAGCTACGACTATGCGGTGCAGTACATCTCCGAAGCGACCACTGTGACCCCTGGTCCGGTACTCGGCTCGGTGACCTACACCCTGCGCTACGAGTGATACCCCGCGGCACCGCCCCCCGGTGCCGCTTCCCCCCATTGCGCCGCGTCGTTCAGGGGTGACCGCCCGCGGAACGATCCGGCAAGACAGGTGAACCGGATGAACGCCCTCCCACTTCGCGCGGCGACGCTCGCCCTCGCCCTGCTGGCATCCTTCACCGCCACGCTCGCCCAGGCCAGCGTGGTGATCACCGGCACCCGTGTCATCTACCCCGGCGACGCTCGGGAAAAGACCGTGCAGATGACCAACAAGGATGGTTTCCCCAACGTCATCCAGGCCTGGATCGACGTCAACGATCCCGCCTCCACGCCGGACACTGCCAAGGCGCCATTCGTGGTGAACCCCTCGGTGTCGCGCCTGGCGCCCGGCAGCGGCCAGTCCCTGCGCATCCTCTACACCGGCTCCGGTCTGCCCCAGGACCGCGAATCGCTGTTCCACCTCAACGTGCTGCAGATTCCGCCGCGCAACGCCGCCAAGGCCGACCAGAACCAGATGCTGCTGATGCTGCGCAACCGCCTGAAACTGTTCTATCGCCCGGCGGGTATCGCCGGCAGCCCGGAGCAGTTGCCCGAGAAGCTGCGATTTTCGCTGGTGCAGAACGCTGGCAACTGGAGCGTGAAGGTCGAGAACCCCACCGGCTACCACGCCTCCTTCGGCGGCGCGACGCTCAGCGTCGGCGAGCGCCAATGGCAGCTGCAACCGAGCATGATCGCTCCCATGGGCCAGGCCCAATGGCAGGCGCAGAAGCCCTCGGCATTGCCCGCCGGCCCTGCGCGACTGTCCGCCCTGCTGATCAACGATTACGGCGCAAGAGTGGAACTTCGCCATGATCTGCCGCGTTGACCTCGGCCTTGGACCGCGGCTGCCCTTCGCCCTCGGATCACTCGCCATGGTGGCCGCTGGCCTGGCCCAGGGCGATGCGGACTACCGCTTCGACGACAACCTGCTGATGGGCTCGGGCCTCGCCGGCGGCAGCCTCGAGCGCTTCAACCGCGCCGACCAGGTGGACCCCGGCACCTATCACGTCGATCTCTACCTCAATGGCCAGTACGCCACCCGTGCCGAAGTGGAAATGCGCCAGCGCGGCGAGCGGACCGAGCCCTGCTTCAGCGAACGCTTCCTGCGCCAGAGCCTGGGTACGCGTCCCGACCCGAAGGCCGGCAAGGACGACCAGGGCATCTGCCTCTGGCTCACCGAGCGCCTGCCCGACTCGACCTGGAACCTCGACACCGCGCGCCTGCGCCTGGACCTCTCGGTGCCCCAGGCGCTGCTCGACATCAAGCCGCGCGGCTACGTCAGCCCGGACGAGTGGGACGCCGGCAGCACCATGGGCTTCGTCAACTACGACGCCAACCTCTACCGTTCGAGCTTCGAAGGCTCCAGCAGCGGCGGCGATTCGGACTACGGCTACCTCGGCCTGAACGGCGGTGTGAACCTCGGCCTGTGGCGCCTGCGCCACCAGTCCAACTACACCTACTCCAGCTACGCGGGGAATACCCGCAGCGACTGGAACAGCATTCGCACCTACGCTCAGCGCGCGCTCCCCGGCCTGCGCAGCGAACTGACCCTGGGCGACAGCTACACCGAGGGCAATCTGTTTGGCAGCCTGGGCTACCGCGGCGTACGCGTGGCCACCGACGACCGCATGCTGCCCGACTCACAGCGCCAGTACGCGCCCCAGGTGCGCGGCACCGCGAACAGCAATGCGCGGGTGGTCATCAGCCAGAACGGCCGGAAGATCCACGAAACCACCGTGGCGCCGGGCCCCTTCGTCATCGACGACCTCTACGGCACCGCCTACGACGGTGATCTGGACGTCCAGGTGATCGAGGCCGACGGCAGCGTCTCGCGCTTCTCCGTGCCCTTCTCCGCCGTGCCAGAATCCATGCGCCCCGGCCTCTCGCGCTACAGCGCCACGGTCGGGCAGGCGCGCCAGTATGGCGACGGCAACGACCTGTTCGGCGACCTGACCTACCAGCGCGGCCTGACCAACGCCCTCACCGCCAACCTCGGCGCGCGCGTCGCCGAGGACTACCTGGCGCTGCTCGGCGGCGGCGTGCTGGCGACGCCCTACGGCGCCTTCGGCATGAACACCACCTTCTCCAGCGCCACCGTGGAGAACAACCAGCGCAAGCAGGGCTGGCGCGTCGGCCTGAACTACAGCCGGACCTTCCAGCCGACCCAGACCACCCTGACCCTGGCCGGCTACCGCTACTCCACCGAAGGCTACCGCGACCTCGGCGATGCCCTCTCGGCACGCGATGCCAGCGACCATGGCGACACCTGGGACTCGAGCAGCTACAAGCAACGCAACCAGTTCACCCTGCTGGTCAACCAGGGCCTGGGGCAGTACGGCAACCTCTACCTGTCCGGCTCCACCGCCGACTACTACGACGGCAAGAGCCGCGACAGCCAGCTGCAGGTCGGCTACTCCAACACCTGGCGCCAGCTCAGCTACAACCTCGCCTACTCGCGCCAGCAGACCACCTGGTACCGCGACGTGAATGACGACTACGACCCGTCGCAGCCGCCGCAGTACAACCTGCAGCACGGCAGCAACCGCAACAACACCCTGACCCTGAGCGTATCGATGCCGCTGGGCTCCACCAGCCGTGCGCCGAACTTCAGCGCCATGGCCTCGCGGCGCTCCGGCGACACCAGCGGCAGCACCTACCAGACCGGCCTCAACGGCACCCTGGGCGAAGACCGTACGCTGAGCTATTCGCTCTCCGCCGGGCGCGACAGCGAAGGCCAGGGCACCGACTTCAACGGCAGCCTGCAGCAGCAGACCTCAGTCGCCACGCTCAACGCCGGCTATGCCGAAAGCGCCAGCTACCGCCAGGTCAACGGCGGTATGCGCGGCGCGGCGGTGCTGCACAGCGGCGGCCTGACCCTGGGCCCTTACGTTGGCGATACCTTCGCCCTGGTGGAAGCCAAGGGCGCCAGCGGTGCCGGTGTGCGCGGCGGCCAGGGCGCACGGGTCGACAGCAATGGCTACGCCGTGGTGCCGTCGCTTTCGCCCTACCGCTACAACCCCATCGGCCTCGACCCGCAAGGTATCGACGAGAACGCCGAGCTGGTGGAGACCGAACGCAAGATCGCGCCCTACGCCGGCGCTGCCGTGCGCGTCGAGTTCAAGACCCTCACCGGCCACCCGCTGCTGATCCAGGCCAAGCTGCCCGATGGCCAGCCGCTGCCGCTGGGCGCCGATGTGCTCGACGGCAACGGCGTGAACATCGGCATGGTCGGCCAGGGCGGGCAGGTCTATGCCCGCGCCGAAGGTGAGCAAGGCCGCCTGCGCGTGCAATGGGGCGAGCGGGCCGAAGACAGCTGCCTGCTCCCGTATGACCTGAAAGGCGCCGACCTCGACCAGGTGCTGGTGCGCCTGCAGGCAACCTGCCTACCGGAGGCTTCATGAACCCCATCCTGCGCAGCCTGCCGCTGCTCGCCCTGCTGCTTGCGCCAACGGCCTGGGCCACCTGCTACAAGGTCACCAGCGTGGGCACAGCCACTACCACGCTGACCTACCAGATCCGCCCAGGCGAAGGCGTCGCCGGTGCCTGGCCGGGCGACGGCGCCTGCGATACCTGCAATGGCTCCCTCGGCCTGCCCAGCGTGATCAACGTCAGCGATGCCAGCTTCCAGCCCGACGGCACCCTGATCGCCAGCGCCGTGTCACCCATCACCCAGTACGGCAACTCCGCCGGCTACGACGCCGAGCGCGTGTTTTTCCGCTGCGCACCGGGAGACGCGGTCTACGAGATGTTCTCCACCAATGCCGACGACCTCTACAGCGGTTGGTACCAGGGCGGCGACAGCGTGGGCAACTCCATCGGCCTGCAATCCGCCTACCGCACCGCGTGGCCCAATGTGCTGCTGCGCCTGACCCACGTGGAAACCGGCCAGTACTTCACCGATGTCTGGCGCGAGCGTCAGCTCAGCGGGCTGGACATCGACTCGCGCGGTTTCCAGCTGGTCAAGGCGAAGAACCTCAGTGCAGTGCGCGCCGAACTCTTCAGGGCGCCGCTGGAGACCACCCAGGGTTATTCGCCGAATACGAAATCGCAGCTGTATGGCCGCACCCAGCCCGCCGGCTACATCGCCATCAAGGGGCCGGGTCTGAACTACCCCAACGTCGGCCAGACCCACTACGCCAACTACAGCGGCTGGCATTACAACTGGCCGGGGGCCATCGGCCTGTACGGTGACGTGACACTCAAGCGCTACCCGACCTGCGCCGTCACCAATGTCACGCCGCACGTGGTGTTTCCATCGATCTCCATCGGCGAGATCAACGCCGGAGCCAACCGCGAAATGCCCTTCCAGGTCGACTTCAAATGCCAGAGCGGCGTGCTCAGCAGCACCACCCCCAGCACCAGCCAATCGGGCACCAGTGGCACCGCGCTGGGCATCAAGGTCTCCGCCGGCGCGCTGGCCGCCTCCTCCGGGCTCGGGTTGGTCAATGCCAGCGGCGGACTGTCCTATCTGGTTTCCGACCGCTACGGCGAACCGGGCATGGCCCAGGGCGTCGGCATCCGCCTGCTGCGCAACGGCAGCGCGATGAACCTGCTGGCCAGCGAGGATTCCGCCAACGGCAGCAACGCCGAAGCGCGTGGCTGGTACCCGGTAATCGGCAACGCCTCGAACAAGACCGGCGAAGTGGGCGGCATCTCCCAGTACAGCGAAACGTTCCGCGCCCGCCTGGAAAAGCTCAGCCTCGGCAGCAAGCCCACCGTCACCCCTGGCCGCGTGGAGGCCACCGCGCAGGTGGTGATCCGTGTCCAGTAGCTGGCTGCGCGCCGCCCTGCTCGGCCTGGCGATAGTGGCAGGGACCAGTGCCCATGCCGGCGTCACCGCCGAACGCACGCGGGTCATCTTCGAGCAAGGCAAGCGCGAGACCTCGCTGGCACTGGTGAACCAGAACAGCTACCCGGTCATCGTGCAGACCTGGATCGACGACGGCGACCTCGACAGTGCACCGCAGACCGCCCAGGCGCCGATCATGCCGCTGCCGCCGGTGTTCCGCCTGAACCCCGGCCAGCAGCGCAGCCTGCGCCTGCTCCATACCGGGGAAAAACTGCCCACTGACCGCGAATCGCTGTACTGGCTCAACCTCTACGAGATTCCACCGCAATCCAACGAGCCCCTGGCCGAAGGGCAGTCGCGCCTCACCGTCACGCTGCGCACCCAGATGAAGGTCATCTCCCGGCCGCACTCGCTGGCGAAAGACGCTGAAGAGGCTCCGCGCCAGCTGGTTTTCCGGCGGGCCGGCAATTCCGTGCAGGTGGAAAATCCCACCGCCTACTTCATCACCCTCGCCGGCGCCGAAGTGCGCCAGGGCAACACAGGTTCACTGCTGCCGGCCGAACTGCTCCCGCCATTTTCGCAGCGCATGTTGACGCCCGCGCAGGGCTTGCCGGCGAACGCTGGAGAGGTGCGTTACCTGTGGATCGACGATGGCGGGAACAGCCAGCAGGGCGAGGCCGAGCTGCGCTGAGAGAGAGGCACCCGTCCGTGCCAGCTGACGCCATCGTTTGTTTCTGCACCGAACAGTCCCCTCTCCCGCTTGCGGGAGAGGGTTAGGGTGAGGGGCTCTTGATCTGGCAGGTGCGGAGCCTCAGGAAGAGGACAGTTGGCCTACCATGGACTTCAGCATCGGGGCAGTTCGCGAGCAAGCTCGCTCCTACAGGCGCATCCTGGGCCCGGCTTACTGGAACAGATTGGCCATCACGCAGAACGTCAGCAGTGCCTGGTCGGTGTCCACGTCCAGCTTGCGCATGGCGGAGATCTTCTGCGCGCTCACGGTTTTCACGCTGCGGTTGAGGAGCAGGGCGATATCGCGCACGCTCATCCCCGATACGAAATGGCGCAGCACCTCGTACTCCTTCACCGACAGGCTGGCGATGCGTCCCTCCACGTCGTCCCCGCTGGCCATCACGCTGTTCGAGGACTGCATGCCCGGCCCACGATAGATGCGGTCCTGGGTTAACGCCTTGAGCGCCACCAGGATCTCGTTGAGGTCACCGTTCTTCAGGATCACCCCCGAGACCCCCAGGTCGTAGAGGCTGGAAAGGATCAGCGGGTTGGACAGCATGGTGAGAATCAGGATGCGCGTGTCGGGGAAGTTGCGCAGCAGGTACTCGATCAGCTTGATCCCGTCGCCATAGGTCTGGTCGCCCGGCATGTTGTAGTCGGTGATGACGATGGCCGGGCGCTGCTCGCGGTACAGGGCCACCAGCTCGCTGGAGTTGTGCGCCTCGCCGATCACCTCGAAGCGATCGTCCCTCTCGATCACCTCGCGAACGCCCATCAGGACGATGGGATGGTCGTCCGCTAGTGCCACTCTGACTTTTTCCATGAGTTTCTTGAGTCCCAACGTTTGCGATCGTCGGTCGGCCACAGGGCACGACCACTATTCCAGAGTAGCCCCGGTTTCCGGACAGGCTCTCAGAGGCTGGCCAGGGCCGCCTCGATTCGTCCCAACAGTATGGTCACCGCCGCGGACAGTTCCGGCCCGGCGGGCTGCGCAATCAGCGCCTCCTCCACCGCACCGCAGGCATCACTGAGACCATGGGCCTGGACCACAGCCAGCGCGCCGCGCAGGCGGTGCACCTGCTGACGGACGGTGGCCAGGTCACCGGCCTGCAAGGCATCGGTTACGCCCTGCATATCCTGGCGCATGGTACGCAGGAACAGGTCGTGCATCTTTGCCGAGACCTGAATGCGGTCCTGTGCCGGCGCCACGGGCGTCTCTTGGCTTTCCGGCGGTTCGACCGCAGCATGGCCGCAAACCTTGAGCAGCCCGTCATGCAGCGTACGCAGGCTCATCGGCTTGACCAGCCAGGCATTCATGCCCACCGCCATGCAGCGCTCGCCCTCCTCGCGCAGGGCGTTGGCAGTGACGCCGATGATCGGCAGCCAGCTATCTTGCCGGCGCAGTTCCCCCACCAGTTCATAGCCATTCATCACCGGCATGTTCACATCGGTCAGCAGCGCATCAAAGGCGCCCGGCGCCCAGCGCTGCAAGGCCTCGCGGCCGTTGCTGGTGAGCGTGACGCGGCACCCCAGCTCTTCCAGCTGTTCCTTGAGCAGCGCCTGGTTGATCGGGTTGTCCTCGGCCACCAGTACCCGCAGGCCCAGCTTGCCCAGCCGGGCAACGCGCGGCGTCTGTCGGACCTCGCCGTCCCCTCCCTGTTGCGCCAGGCGCAAGGCCTGGGCAATGCCGGCGAGGTGATAGAGACTGACCTCCCAGCCCTGCGCCGAGGCCTGTGGCTGCGCACCGGCCTCGGTCAGTGCGCAGACCCGCGCCCCGTTCCATAGTGGCTCATCTTCGGCACTCAGCAGGTCCAGCAGCACCGCGCCGGGCGGAACGGCCGGCGGCAGTTCGTCCTGAACCAGCGCCGAGCCTCCCCAGCACTCGATCCACGCCGCCAGACTCTGTGCCAGCTCCTTCACCGGTGCCCGCACGTAGATCGGTTGCGGCAACAGGGATGAGCCATCGACCAGCGGTTGCACGCGCTCCAGAGTCGGCAGTGCGAGGGTGAAGGTGAAGCTGCTGCCCAGCCCGGTTTCGCTCACCACACGCAGTTGGCCGCCCATCAACTGGCTGAGCCGCGCGCAGATCGACAGCCCCAGGCCGGTGCCGCTGACAGTGTGCTCATGGCCATGGGCCTGGTAGAAGGGCTCGAACAGACGCTGCTGCTGGGCGTCGGACATGCCGATGCCGGTATCCGTCACCTGCCACTGCAGGCTTGTTTCGCCAGCCTCACCGATGACGGTACGCAAGCGCAGCACCACACGGCCGATGTCGGTGAACTTCAGCGCATTGCTCAGCAGGTTGGCGAGAATCTGCCGGATGCGCACCGCATCGCCGCGCACCAGCCCCGGGACGTTCGCATCGATGCAGGCGTAGAGCTGCAACTGCTTGCCCTCGGCCACTCCAGCGTACCCGGCGACCACTTCCTCGGCCAGCTCCAGCGGGTTGAACTCCACTGCCTCCAGCGCCATCTGTCCGGCCTCGATCTTGGACACGTCGAGGATGTCGCTGATCAACTGCAAGAGGGTCGAGGACGAGCGCTGGATGGTGGCAAGGTAGTCGCGCTGCTGGTGAGTCAACTCGGTCAGCCCGAGCAGTTCCAGCGTGCCCAGCACGCCGTACAGCGGCGTGCGGATTTCATGGCTCATGGTGGCGAGGAACACCGATTTCGCCTCGCTGGCGGCATCCGCCGAGAGCTTGGCATCGGCCAGCATCTGCTGTGCCTGCTTGTGCGCGCTGATGTCGTTGAACGCGCAGAGCACCACGTTCTCGCCGCGATAGCGGGTCGGTGCGAAACTGGCATGCAATGCGCGCCCTTCCACCTCGAAGACCACTTCGCCGCTCATCTCGCCGCTGCGATCATCCAGGTCCCACTCCCGGCTGACGCGGGTAATGGCCTCGGCATCGCCCAGCCAGAGCTTGGCCAGCCGGTTCTGCATCACCACCTCGTGGCTGCCGTGGCGCAGCACGCACAGCGCCACCGGCGCGGTCTGGATCACCGCGCGGCTGAAAGCGTCGCTCTCGACGATTTCCAGGTGCGCGCGGCGCGCCGGCCTGATCACCCGTCGCGAATACCAGCGGATGGCAAACCAGCCGCCGGCCAGGCTGCCGAGAACCAGCAGCAGGCCGCCAAGGAACTGCCACTTGGCGTAGCGGAAGAAACTGGCGTAGCTCAGGCGATAGAGTGCGGTCCAGCCGCCGTCTGCACCGCTGTGCACCTTGAACACCATGCCCCCGGCACTCAGGTTCAAGCCCTCGTCGTAATCCCCCGCCGAGCCCACAGAGTCGATCAATACCCGCCCATTGGGCGAAATCAGCTCCAGTTGGTCGAACACCGGGCGGTCGAGAATCTGCTCGAAGTCGTTGATCCGCTCCAGGTCGAGCAGGGACACCGCCACCACCTGGCGATCCAGGTCCGAATCCCACCAGAGCTTGTCCGGCAGATCGACGCTGACGAACCCGAGCAGCTCACGCCCTGGCCCGCCGGTGTAGGACTCCGCCTGGGCCCAGTGCACTTGCGTGTCGCCGCGCTCCGGCTGGCGGATTTCCAGGCGATGGCGTACCTGGTCGACCACCGTCAGGTAGCTGCGCCGGGTCAGCGGGCGCTGGCCGCGGAAGTTGCCGATGGACGGCACCGCCAGGCTGGTCGGTCCGCGCAGATCGATCACCAGCACCTGCGGAGACGGGAATACCGACGTGCTCCAGTAGCTGCTGTAGAAGTTCGCCAGCATCACACCGAAGGAGAACGGTCCCGGCTTTTCCTGCGGGCCGATGTGGCGCACCTGCTGCGCCAGGGTGAAGGGCATGGCGAAAGAGAATTCGCGTCCCTCATGGATTTCCATGCCCTTCTCTCGGACCAGCATGCGGCGCTGCAGAGGGATGACGTTCAGGTCTTCGCGCTGGGTCGACTCATCGCTCTGCTGGGCGATGCGCGCCAGGAAAGCCTCGTGTTCATGGATATCACCCACCAGGCGGGTGAAATGGAAGTGCACCTTGTCACGCTCTTCCTGCACGACCCGGCCAAGCGCCCAGTAACAGGCGCCCACCAGCATCAGGGCGAGGGAAACGGCACAAAGCAGCACGACATTCAGGCGCAGCGAGGAGCTGGCCAGTTTACGAATCGAGCCGTGGTCATGTTCCTTCATGCAAAGCGTCCGGTATCGCGGAAAGTGGCGGCGGAGGGCCCGCCGGATACCAGCAGACTGTAGATGTGAGTACGGGATAAGGCGACCCGACAGCGCTCGGAAGGCCGACGATCGTTCTTGCATCTGCGATGTATCTGCCGTGGATCAATGAGCCATGGCGGAGCGCTCCTGGAGCAACTGACGGGTGAATACCGCCGGCGGCACTGCTTCGGAGAACAGGAAGCCCTGGGCGCAATCACAGCGCAGCCGGCGCAGCAGCGCCAGCTCGTCGGGGTGTTCGACGCCCTCTGCGATCACCTCCAGCCCCAACTGCCGCCCGAGCTTGACGATGCTTTCCAGCGCCGCTGCCAGTCCGTCGTCATCCAGGCAACCATGGACCAGCGCGCGGTCGATCTTCAGCTCCGTGAACGGCGTCGAGACCAGATTGTACAGCGAGCTGTAGCCCTGGCCGAAATCATCCTGCGCCAGGCCGAAACCCTTCATGCGCAAGCGGCAGGTGCCGGCGTAGTAGTTGGCCGGGGTCGCCGTGCTGCTGCACTCGAGCAGCTCGAAGACGATGTGTGCCGGTACCCCGCCACGGGCGGCAACGAAGGCGGCGAGGCGATCGGGCAGCTCGGGATCGTCCAGCAGATGAGTGGGCAGATTCACCGCCACCGAGAGGTGAAAACCCTGCCGGCCCCAGTCGGCCTGCGCCTGCAACGCCTGTTCGAGCACCGTCCAGAGTAACGGCTCGTCGAGCCCCGCTGCGGTCAGTGCAGCCATGAAGCTGCCCGGCTGCAACACGCCATGGAGCGGATGCTCCCAGCGCACCAGCGCTTCCGCCGCGACGATGCGGCCATCGATCAACGACGCCTTGGGCTGGAACCAGGCGCAGAACTGCCGTTGTGCCAGGGCCTGCTCCAGCTCGCCGCGGGTCGGCGCAGCGATCACCGGCGCACGGTGCTGCTCCGCGCGCACCTGCCGCGAGACGAGCTTCTCCAGCAGCCGGCGAATCACCGGCGCGCGGGCCGGCTTGGCGATCTGCTCGAGCACGGTGATGCCGTGGGCGCGGGCGACCATGCAGGCACTGCCCATCAGCGAGCGCGACGCCGAGCTCATGATCGCCAGTAGCGGGGGATGTCTCAGCGCAGCGAGCCGCTGGATCAGTTGCACGCCATCAAGACCGGGCATCATCAGGTCGCTGACCACCAGATCGAAGCCCTCCTGCTCCAGCCAGCGCAGCGCCTCGGCGCCATCCTCGGCAGCGCGCAGCTCCACGACGCCCTGCTCGCGGAACAGGTTGAGCAGGTACTCGCGCTGGAAGGGTTGGTCTTCGACGATCAGGATTCGCTGATGTCGCATGGCGGCACCTCCGCGGGCAGGCTGGTGAGGCATTGGCGCAAGGTGCGCAGGTCCACCGGCTTGAGCAGGCAGAGGTTCATGCCAGCGGCGAGGCAACGTTCGTTCTCCTCGTGCATGGCGTTGGCAGTGGCGCCGATGATCGGCCCGCGATAGCCGCGCTGACGCAGCGCCCGGGCCAGCTCGTAACCATTGAGATGGGGCATGTTGACGTCGGTGAGCACCACATCGAAGGCATCCGGCTGCCAGCGCGTGAGCGCCTGCCGGCCGTCGACGGCGAGTTCCACCGTACAGCCGAGGGTTTCCAACTGATCACGCAGGATCAGTTGGTTGATCGGGTTGTCCTCCACCAGTAGCACGCGCAGGCCCAGGCCGATATCCGGCAGGGCTTCAGCCAGGCGCGCGGCCTCGCCGCCCAGGCAGCCCTGCGCCACCGCCAGGGCCCGGCGCAGCCCTTCGAAGTTGTAGCGGCCGACATGCCAGTCGCAGCCTTCCTGGCGCGGCTGCTCGCCGCCCAGGTCGGTCACCAGCACCCGGCAGCCCCGCCAGGTGGGCAGCGGCTTGCGGTCATGGGGATTGAAGCGCAGGTCCACCAGTACGCTGGAGGCTTCTTCCTCGACCGGCTGGTCGCAGGCCACCACCTGGGCCCGCGCGCCCCAGCGGGCAATCCAGCCGCAGAGGCTTTCGGCCAGCTCGCGGGTCGGCGCATGCACCCACACCATCGAGTTGTGCAGCCGGGGTTCGCTGAAAAGCTGCCGGTCAACGCATTGCAGGGGCAGGCTGAGGGAAAAGCTGCTGCCCAGCCCGACGTCGCTGACGACCCGCAATTGCCCACCCATCAATTCGGTAAGCCGCTTGCAGATCGACAGGCCCAGGCCGGTACCACCGGCCACGCGGGCGTTGCCGGACACCTGGTAGAAGGCGTCGAAGAGGTGCGTCTGCTGGTCCTCCGGGATACCGATGCCGGTATCGGCCACTTGCCAGTGCAGCGTGTCATGCCACCCCTCGCCCGGCTCCGAACGCACACGCAGGACGATGCGCCCGCTGTCGGTGAACTTCACCGCGTTGCTCAGCAGGTTGTTGAGGATCTGGCGGATGCGCGTTGCGTCGCCCAGCATTCTTTCGGGCATCTGCGGGTCGCAGCAGGCATAGATCTGCAGGCCCTTGGCGCGGGCGGCGGCGGCGTAGGACTGGACGCTGTCGAGGGTTAGCTCCAGCGGCGAGAACTCCACCGGTTCCAGGCCCAGCTGGCCGACTTCGATCTTCGAGACATCGAGCACATCGCTGATCAGTTGCAGCAAGGTCGAAGACGAGCGCTGGATGGCACGCAGGTAGCCGGACTGCTGGTGGTCCAGCGCCGTACGGCCGAGCAGTTCCAGGGTGCCGAGCACGCCGTAGAGCGGTGTGCGGATTTCGTGGCTCATGGTCGCCAGGAACAGCGTCTTGGCTTCGTTGGCAGTGTCGGACAGGTGCTTGGCTTCGGCCAGCGCAGCTTCGGTCTGCTTGCGCGCACTGATGTCGCTGAAGGCACAGCACAGCACCTCCTCGCCTTTGTAGCGAGTCGGCGTATAGCTCAGGTAAAGATGCCGTCCGGTGTGGGTTTCCACCTCCTCCGAACCGCCTTCCTCGCCACTGTTGAACCCCCGTTCCAGCCAGCCGTGACTCCAGTAACGGCGCTCATCCCCAGTGCCCAGCCACTGCTGGGCGAGGCGATTCTCCAGCACGACCTCGGCATCGTTGCGGCGCAGCACGCAGAGCGCGACAGGGGCGGTCTGGATCATCGCGCGGGAGAAGCTTTCGTTCTCCACCAGGGCATTGAGACGGTGCTGCGCCGGGCCGATCAGGCGACGGTTGATGCGCCGGCACATGGCCCAGATCAGCACCGAGCAGCCCAGCAGGAAAGCCAGCGAGCCGAACAGGCGCGGCCAGAGCGGCACCAGCAGGTCGGACAGGTTGAAGTAGTAGATCAGCGACCAGTCGGAACTGCCCAGGTGCTTGAGCAGCGCCAGATGGCTGGGAATCAGCCCGGGCCCGCTGAAGGCGAAGTTGTCTCCGACCCAGAGGTCGCTGAACTGCAGGCCGAGCTGCGGCGCCACGGCGCTACCGAGGATCGCCCGGTGATCGCGGTCCAGCAGCAGGAAGCGTCCGGCCTCGGGAACACCGAGCGCGGCGGCGAGATCGGCACCGAACAGTTCCAGCCCCAGCCAGCCGTTGTCGCTTTCGCTGGTCACGCGGGTGAACAGGTACTGCCGGGACTGCGGGTCGGTCGGATCGGCGAGCCAACGCACCTGCTGCTCCTCCTTCGGAGTACCGGGCTGGCCCAGCGCTTCCAGCACCGAAGGCGGCACCACGGCATTGAGCGCAGGCGCGCCGTACAGGCGCGTGACGGCCCGCTCCGGGCCTGGCGAGACATAGATCAGGTTCAGCCGCTTGGCTTCCATCTCCGACAGATCGCGGCCGGACAGTGCCAGGCTCCAGTCAGAGCGCGGTTCGCCCAGAGTAACGAACACCTGCTCGTGAGGTGCCACCGGCACGTTCAGCTGGCGCCACTGGACCACGGGCTCGCGAGCCTTCCAGGTCACGCCCCGGCTGATGTGCTCCAGCAGCGACTCGCGCTGACCGAGGTAGTCCTGGGCCTCGTACATGGCTGCATTCATCTGTCGGCGCAGCTGCGAGACCTCGGTATTGAAGCTCGCCGCGAGGAACAGGCTGAGGGTGAAGAACAGGCAGGCGATCACTACCCAGGCCAGCAGACGAAGGAGCTTTCGGGCCGCCTTCGGGGTGGAAAAGGACGAATCCTGAGGACGAAGGAACTGCTTGAGTTTCATGGCCGCCAGCCTGGCGAAAAGCGGGCCACACGGACATCAGACAAATCTAAAAAGTGTGGAAACGCGGCTTGGCACCCAACCTTTCGGATTCAGGCATATGCCTGACATATGCCAAGCCATGAGCAACCGTTCAATGCTCTCTGATCTGGAGGCGCCCATGCCCACGACGACCGTTTCCTTGTTCCGCAACGGCAAGAATCAGGCAGTCCGAATCCCTCGGGATATGGAATTCAAGGGAGTGACGGAACTGGTGATGACTCGCGAAGGCGATACGCTCATCCAGCGTCCGTCGCGGCCCACCTGGAGCAGCCTCGCCGAGCTGGAACCTGTCGATGCCGATTTTCTGGGAGATCGGCCCGACGTGATTGCCCCCGGCCGGTTGGGCTTCGGCGATGACGAGGGTTGAGCCGGTGGCCACGCCCGTCACCTATATGCTGGATACCAACATCTGCTCCGTCATCCATGCGCCAGAACCCACCCCAGGTTTTGCAGCGTCTGCAAAAGGCCGCGGAGGCCGGCAACAGGCTGGTGATTTCGGCTATCACTCATGCGGAGCTTCGTTACGGCGCAGCGTCACCGAAAGCCCCGAAGGCGGTGGCAGCATGGATCGACGCATTGGTGCAACGCCTGGACGATGTGCTGCCCTGGGATATCGACGCGGTGGATAGCTCCGCGAAGCTCATGAGGCTCCTGCTCGACTCAGGAACGCCCATTGGGCCGAACGATACGGGCATTGCCGGCCATGCCTTGGCAACCGATTGCGTCATCGTGACCAACAACACCCGCGAATTTCGGCGAGTACCGGGGCTTGTCGTCGAAGACTGGTGCAACAGCGAACCGGCCTGACGGTACACCAGCCCAGTCCCCGGCACGCTTCATCCGGTCAAATGCCACTCAGTAACCCACTCGCCCGCTGTACTCGCCGCTCCGTGGCCGCCTCCAGCACCTGCCAGCCGCGCCCGGCGCTGGCCAGGGTGAACCATTGGCGCGCGCGGGTAATGCCGGTGTAGACCAGCTCGCGGGTGAGGATGGGGTTGAGGCTGTCGGGCAGCAGCAGCGCGGCGTGGGTGAACTCCGAGCCCTGGGACTTGTGCACGGTCATGGCAAACACCGTTTCCACCGCCTGCAGGCGGCTCGGCAGGATCCAGCGGATGGCGTCGGTGCCGTCGCCCGCCGGGAAAGCCACGCGCGCGACCCAGCGCACCGAACCATCGTCAGCCGTCTGCGGCAGCGCCAGGGTGATGCCGATATCGCCGTTCATCAGCCCCAGGCCGTAGTCGTTGCGGGTGACCAGCACCGGCCGGCCGGCGAACCAGCCGTTCGCCGAAGGAATCAGCCCTTCGCGCTGCAGCAGCTCGCCGATCAGCGTGTTCAATCCTTCCACGCCCCAGGGTCCGCGACGCAAGGCGCAGAGCAACTGGAACTGGCCGTGGGCTCCGAGCACCTGCCTTGCCCAGGCATCCAGTGCGTCCTGAGTGGCGTTGTCCGCCGGGCGCGAGCCGCTGACCACGCGCAGGTAGTGGGCGTAGCCGACCGGGCCGAAAAGGTCACCGCCTCGCCCGCCGTCGATCACCAGATCGCGCAGGCTGCGAGTTTCCTGGGCATCCACGGCGATACGGGCGAGGTCTTCGTGCTGCGCTTTCCACACCTGGCGCAACGCCGGGATATCGCCGGCATTGACCGCTTCGGCCAACTGGCCGATGCCACTGTCGGCGCTGAAGCGATGACTGTGACGGAGCATGGCCACGGCCTGGTCGAGGTCGCTGCCGGCGCTGTCGATCAGCACGTCGTCGATGGCGTCGCCGGTCACGGCTTGCAGCCAGTCGCGGGTGGCCGGGCGGTAATGGCCCTCACGGGCGCGGCTGCACAACTCGCCCAGCACCGCGCCGGCTTCCACCGAGGCCAACTGGTCCTTGTCGCCCAGCAGGATCAATCGCGCGCGCGGCGGCAGAGCGGCAAGCAGCGAGGCCATCATTTCCAGGTCGACCATCGACGCTTCGTCCACCACCAGCAGCTCCAGCGCCAGCGGGTTGCCGGCGTGGTGGCGGAACTGGCGGCTGTCCGGGCGGCTGCCGAGCAGGCGATGCAGCGTGGTGACTTCGGTGGGGATCGCCTCACGCGCCGCTTCACCATTGGCCAGGCCGGAGAGGTCGAGGCGCTGCACGGCGCCAGCGATGGATTCGTTCAGGCGCGCAGCGGCCTTGCCGGTGGGCGCGGCGAGGCGAATGCGCAGCGCTCTTCCGCCCTCCCCCAGCGCCAGGCTTTGCAGCAGGGCGAGCAGCTTCACCACGGTGGTCGTCTTGCCGGTGCCGGGGCCGCCGGTGACGATACCGAAGGCGTTGCCGGCGACCAGTGCGCAGGCGAGCTTCTGCCAGTCCGCCCCCTGGCTCGTCTGAACATTGCCGGGCTTCTTCGGGAACAATGCATCGAGCGCCCGGCGCAGCTGGGCGGCGGGCAAGGCGGCCCGCAGCGCCTCACCCTGCTTCAGGCGCTGGTCGATGCCGGCGCGCACTTCCCGTTCGTACTGCCAGTAGCGGCGCAGATACAAGCGGCGCCCGGACAACACCAGCGGCGTCTCGCCCGGTCCGTCACCGACCAGGCGCGGATCGTTCAGCACGGCACGCCAGGCGTCGAGATCGAAACCATCGAGCAGCACACCGGGCAGCTCCGGCGCGTCCTTGGCGGAGTCGCCCTCGGGCGGCAGCGACAGGGCGAAGCGGCTGTCGGCCAGGGTCGCATCCAGGTCGAGGCAGACGTGCCCACGGCCGAGCTGGTGGCTGGCCAGGGCGGCGGCGAGAATCAGCAGCGGGTGGGCATCCGGCGCGCGCTCGACGAGGAAGGTCGCGAAGGCACGGTCCAGCTCGCGCAGCCAGCCGCGCTCGGCCCAGCGGCCGATCAGTTCGAGCATTTCAGTGGTGCTCTTCATACCGGTACCTCCGCGCGGAACAGGCGGTCCAGCTCGTCCATCAGTGCCTTCGGCGGGCGTTCCAGGTACATGCCCTGGGTCGCCGAGGAACTGCCGCGCAGGAACAGGTACATCGCGCCTCCGATGTGGCGGTCATAGTCGTAGTCGGGCAGGCGCGCCTGCAGCAGCCGGTGCAGGGCGAACAGGTAGAGCGCGTACTGCAGGTCGTAACGGTGCTCCAGCAAGGCTTCGCGCAACGCCTCCTGCGTGTAGGCCTCATCGTCGGCGCCCAGCCAGTTGGATTTGTAGTCGGCCACGTAGTAGCGGCCTTCGTGTTCGAACACCAGGTCGATGAAGCCCTTGAGCATGCCGTTGAGCAGGTTCGCCTGCAGCGTCGGCCGCGCCACGCCGCCCAGGGTATGGCGGATCACGGCGGCATCCAGGCGCTGGCTGTCGACGTTGCGGGTGGCGAACCAGAACTCCATTTCCTTCTGGAACGTCACCAGGCCGGCGAGGCTGACCGGCGTCGCATCGGGCACGCGGAAAGCCGTGCGCAGGTATTGCCCGAGCCAGCCGGTGAGCGGTCCGATCCACTCCTCCCAGCCGCGCAGGGCGCAGCGCCGGGCGATCTGGTCACGCAGCTGTTCTTCATCGACGTCGAAGTTTTCGTCGGCGGCCCATTCCAGCAGGCCATGGAGGAAGCTGCCGGGGTTCGCGCCGCGGGGGAAGGCGTGCAGGCTGAAAGGTGCCGGGACGACTTCCACCTCGCGCAGGTCTTCCAGGCTGCTTTCGCGCAACAGGTCTTCACTGGCGCTGATCGGCTCATCGGCAGCCGGCGCGGGGGCGATGTCGCTGTCGTCCTCGCTGGCCAGCGTCGCCAGGGCGGAGTAGCTGGCGATCCACCATTTCTCCGCCACCCGGCGGCGCGGCTCACGGGCAGCGCCCAGCTCACCGGCCTGTGCACCGACGAAGAGCTCGGTGCAGATCTCGGGCGCCGGCTCCAGGGCGATCTCCAGCGCTCCTGCCTGCAACTCGCCCAGGCGCGTGGTCACCTCCTCGACGCTCAGCGCGTTGCCGCCACCGAGCAGGTAGCCCATGGCGCCCTTGTGCAGCTCCGGGCTCTTGCTGTTGCTCATCACCAGCGGCGCCATGCCCAGCCACACGGCGTGGCGTGCGCGGGTCAGTGCCACGTAGAGCAGGCGCATGTCCTCGCTCAGGCGCTCGTCGTTGGCCTGCTGGAAGGCCGCCTTGGCCTGCTCCTTGTCGCGGGACAACTCGACGACCCGCGATTCGCCGGACTGGAAGCTCGGCGGCGTGCCGCTCTTGCCGTCCAGCTCGCGCCAGGTGCAGATGAAGGGCAGCAGCACCAGCGGGTATTCCAGGCCCTTGGACTTGTGGATGGTCACCACCTTGATCAGGTCGGCGTCGCTTTCCAGGCGCAGGATTTCTTCGCTCGTCGGGCTCTCCAGCTGTTCGGCGAGCACCCGCAGCAGCGCATGTTCACCGTCCACTTCCACGGCCTCGCGCTGCAGCCATTCGGCCAGGTGCAGCAGGTTGGTCAGGCTGCGCTCGCCATCGGTCTCGCGCAGCAGTCGCGCCGGCAGGGCGAAGTCGGCGAGCAGGCGGCGCAGCATCGGCAGCACGCCCTGCTGTTGCCAGAGCAGGCGATAGTCACGGAAGCGCAGCACCATGGCTTCCCAGAAGCGCTCGTCCTGGTTCAGCCGCTCCAGGGTCGCCCAGTCCAGCGCCAGGCTGCGGGTGGCCAGGGCGATGCGCAGGGCGCCATCGTCGCCGGGGTCGGCGCAGGCGCGCAGCCAGTGCAGCAGGTCGACGGCCTCGGGGCTGTCGAACACCGAGTCACGGTCGGACAGGTAGACGCTGGCGAGCCGGCGCCTGGCCAGTTCGCCGCGGATGGCCTCGGCCTCGCTGCGGCCGCGCACGAGGATGGCGATGTCCGCCGGGCGCAGCGCGCGCCATTGCCCCTCGGCATCGCGGAAGCCGCTCTGTGCGGAGCTCAGCCAGCGCTGGATGGCGCTGGCGCTGCGCGCGGCCATCTCCTGGCGATACAGCGTGGAGCCACAGACCTGGCCGTCGTTGTCCAACTGCCAGAAGGTCATGGCCGATGCTTCGGCGCCTTCGAGCAACAGCGTCTCGTCACGCCCGCGCGCGCCGACTTCGAGGAAGGGCACGGGGTTCTCCTGCCCTTCCACCGCGAAGCGGAACGCCGCGCGCGGATGACTTTCGGCGAAGAGGAAACAGCGGTTGGCTGCATTGACCATCGCCAACGTGGAGCGATAGTTGGTGCCCAGCGTGTAGTGGCGCCCGGAGGTGGCGGCGCGGGCGCGCAGGTAGGTGTGGATGTCGGCGCCACGGAAGGCATAGATCGCCTGTTTGGGGTCGCCGATCATGAACAGACCGAGGCTCCGAGGGTTCTCGGCGATGCGGTAGACGCGCTCGAAGATGCGGTACTGCAGCGGGTCGGTGTCCTGGAATTCGTCGATCAGCGCCACCGGGAACTGCTCGCGGATACGCTCGGCCAGGCGCTCGCCGCCACTGCCGGCGAGGGCACGGTCGAGGCGAACCAACAGGTCGTCGAAGCCCAGCTCGGCGCGTTTCTGCTTTTCCGCTTCGAGATTCTGCCGTACTTCATTCAGCGCATGCAGCAGCAGTTGCGGGGCGATCTCCGGGCGTTGCTCGGCGCGCTCGACCCAGGCGTCGATGGCCAGCAACGCAGGGTGTTCCGGCACCAAGGCCTTGGCCTTCACCTTGATCCGCGTCTGGCCGAACTTGGCCAGATTGTCCGGCGCATCGGCGCCCTCGCTCCAGGCATCGAGCGCTTCGATCCAGCCGGCAAAGACGCTGTCGTCATCCTTGCCGCGATAACTGTTGCCGTTGAGGTCGCCACGCAGGTTGCGCAGCAGCTCTGCGACGCCGGCGCGGTCCGCCGCCCAGGCTTCGCGGGCGCGTGTCTCGGCGGCATCGAGTTCGTCGTAGAACTGACCGGTGGTCTCCAGCAGCTCGCTGAGGGAGGCCGGGGCGGTCAGCGGTTGATCGGCATAGCGGAACCCGGCTTCCTGCGCCGCCAGCAGCGGTTGCAGGGCGCGGGCCAGCGCTTCGGGGCCGGCGTAGCAATGGCGTACGGCGTTGGCCGCCGCCACATCCAGCGGGTAGAACTTGCGCCGCCAGTAGTCACGCACCGCTTCGGCGAGCAGTTCGCTCTGGTCGGCAGCGAGGTCCTGGGTGAACAGGCTGCCGCTGTCGAAGGCGTGCTCGCGCAGCATGCGGTAGCACCAGCTGTGGATGGTCGAGACAGCAGCCTCATCCATCCATTCGGCAGCCAGGCGCAGCAGGCGTGCGCAGCCGGGCCAGCGCTCGGGCGCATAGCTGTCGCGCAGCTTCACCAGCAGGCCGTCGTGCTTCTGCTCGGGCTCGGCGAAGCAGCGCGCGGCCTCGCCCAGGCGCGCGCGGATGCGTTCACGCAATTCCTGGGTCGCGGCTTCGGTGAAGGTCACCACAAGGATTTCCGGTGGGCTCAATGGTCGGCCAAAGGCAGCCTGTTCACCACCATGGTCGAGGACCAGGCGCACGTAGAGCAGCGCAATGGTGAAGGTCTTGCCGGTGCCGGCGCTGGCCTCGATCAGCCGGCTGCCATGCAGCGGGAATTCGAGAGGGTTGAGCTCGACTGCGCTCATGCTTGCGCCTCCTTGCGCTGCAGAATCGCGAACAGCGGCCCGTACAAGGCTTCGGCCCAGGCGGCGAATTCCTCGCTCGCATTGAGCGTGGCGAAATCCGGGTAGACCCGCGCCAGCGCTGCCGACGAAGCAGCCTCGCCACTCAGGTTGAAGCCGCCGTCATAGCGTTTGGCGGCTTCGCGGGCGGCACGTTCCTCATCTTCTCCGGCGGCCAGCCAGGCGAAGGCGGCCTTGCACGCCACCGGCAGCGGGCGACTCATGCCCTGGAACCAGGCGTCCAGCAGCGCGTCCAGCTCGGCGCGCGCTTCCTGCGCCGGCAGCGGCGGGAACTCCAGGGTGCCGGTCAGGCCGACCAGCACGCTGGTCACCGGCTCGCCGCACAGCTGCAGCGCGAGATGGCGCACCCAGGGACGCACCAGCCCGTGCCATTTGTAGCCTTTGCCCTCGTGCAGCTTGCCGCTGACCAGTTGCAGGCTGGCGAGCTGGCCATCGGCGTTGCGGCGCAGGCCACCGAGCCAGTCGGCCAGTTCGATGCCGGCATGCTCGTGGTTGAGTTCGCGCTGTTCCTCTTCCACCTGCGACCAGTGCTCCAACTGTTCGCGGTAGCGGGCCAGCAGGTCATGCAGCGGCGCCACCAGCGCCTGGGCGGAAAAGTCGCCGAAGGCCGCCAGCGGCAGCCGTCCCTCGCGGCGCAGGCGTTCGACCTGGCCGTTAAGTTGCGCGGCCAGTTGATCGGCCTGCCAGTGCTGCTCGACCCACGGGCGCAGGCGCTCGCAGAGTTCGAATTGCAGCTGCCAGACGTCCAGCCCGTTCAGCTCGAAGGGCTCTTCGTCCTGGCCGGTCAGTTGCTCCTCGGCAAAGCGCACCTTGAGGCGCTGCAGGAAGAAGGCGCCGACCGGGTTGGCGAGGAAATCGGCAAGCACACGCAGGCCGATAGGCGCATCCAGCGCGAGCGGCGGCAGCGGCGCTGCATCGGTTTCGCCGTGGTGTTCGCGGTGCACGTCACGCCACTCGCGGGCGTAGGTGTAGAGGCCATCGACACCGTGCGCGGATGGCGCATCGAAATAGGCGCGGCTGAAAGGCTGCAGTGGATGCTCCAGGGTCAGGCCGTGCAGCAGGTCGCCGCCGTCGGCGTTGTGCCAGCCCGCGGCGAGGTGGTCGCGCAACTGGCCGACCAGCACCGACGGCGGCCGTTCGCTGTTGTCACGGATGCTTCGGCCGACCCAGCTGACGTAGAGCTGGCGGCGTGCCGAGAGCAGCGCTTCGAGCAGCAGGTAACGGTCGTCCTCGCGGCGCGAGCGGTCGCCGGGGCGGTAGTCGTTGCGCATCAGGTCGAAATCCAGCGGCGACTGCGGGC
Source organism: Pseudomonas sp. AU12215 (assembly GCF_001675465.2). Taxonomy (NCBI): domain Bacteria; kingdom Pseudomonadati; phylum Pseudomonadota; class Gammaproteobacteria; order Pseudomonadales; family Pseudomonadaceae; genus Pseudomonas; species Pseudomonas sp. AU12215. The sequence goes on along the minus strand of NZ_MACM02000173.1, from coordinate 17,477 downwards.
GCGGGTAGTCGCCGTCGTTCATGCCGAGCAGGCAGACCAGTTGGAAGGGAATCGCGCGCATCGGCATCAGGGTGCAGAAGCTCACCGCGCCGGCGAGGAAGCGCTGGTTCAGGCCGCCTGCGTCCAGGCCACCGAGCCAGGCCTCGCGCACCACCGAAAGCGGCAGCGGATCGTTGAAGCCGGCGTGGCCGCAGGTTTCCAGCCAGCCCTCCAGCAGTTGCAGGAGTTGCTGGCGCAGCAGCTCATCGTGGTCATCGGTGACCTGGAAGAAGTCTTCCAGCAGGGTGCGCAGGCGCTGTACCCAGATAGTGGGGGCCGCTTCCTCGGCGAGCAGCTCGCAGGCCTTTTCCAGCGCGCCGAGCAACCCGGCCAAGGGACCGAGCGCGGCGGCGTCGAGCCCGCCGATTTCCGCATAGGGCTGGATGCCCTGGAAGGCCTCGCCCTCGCCCACCGCAAAGCCCAGCAGCATGCGCCGCAGGCCGAAGCGCCAGCTGTTGGCCTCGGCGGCGGAGGGCAGGCCAAGGCGTTCGCGCTGCTGGCCGTCGAGGCCCCAGCGCACCCCGGCGCCGTCGATCCAGCGGCGCAGCAGCGGCAGGTCGGCGTCGGCCAGGCCGAAGCGCGCGCGCACGGCGGCGACGTCCAGCAGGTCGAGGATTTCACTCACGGCAAAGCGGCTGTCGGGCAGGCGCAGCAGATGTTCCAACGCCACCAGCAGCGGCTCGCGGCCGCGCTGGCCCTGGTCGGCCAGGGTGTAGGGGATGAAGCGCCTGTCGTCGCGCGGCAACTGGCCGAACACCGCTTCGATGTGCGGTGCGTAGGGGTTGATGTCCGGGACCATGACGATCACGTCGCGCGGGCGCAATGTCGGATCGGCGTCGAAGCGGGCGAGCAGCTGGTCGTGGAGGATTTCCACTTCGCGCTGGGCGCTGTGGGCGACGTGGAAGCGCACCGAGTCGTCGGCCTGCGGGTCGACCGCCGGCCAGTGCTCGCGGGTCTCGTTGATCGGCCGCAGTTCGAGGATGTCGTCCTGCAACTGGCCGAGCAGGTTCGTCGGTTCGACCTCGCTGAACAGGTCGATACGCCCATTGCTCACCGCGCCCAGGCGCGCGCGGTAGGTTTCCGGGTCGTCGTACTGGTCGAGCAGGTTGATGTAGTCGCGCCCCTGCTTGCCCCAGGCGGCCAGCAACGGCTGGGCGTACTGGTGCTGCTGGTCGTCGGAGAGCAGTTCCGGGGTGCCGGCGCGGCGGCGCTGGCGGCGGTATTCGTGGCGCAGCAGGTCCTTGTCGGCGACGATATCGGCCCAGTGGTGGCGGCAGGGGTTGTGCACGCAGAGCAGTACCTGGGCGTGGCGCGCCAGCACGGCAAGCGCCTCGACGGTCTGCGCGGGCATCGCGGAGATACCGAACACCACCACGCGGCGCGGCAATCCCGGCAGCGGGTTCTCGGCGGACTTGAGCTTCTGGATGAAGCGGCCATGCACGCCGGCACGGCTGGTAGCCAGGCCCTCGGCGCCGACGTCGTCGAGCAGCGCGCGCCACAGGGCGGCCTGCCAGCGGTTGTCAGCGTCCAGTTCCTTCACCGTGCCGTTGGCCAGGCGCAACTGGTCGACGCCGCGGCTCCAGTCCTCCAGCCAGTCGGCGCGGTACACCTGGTACTGGTCGAACAGGTCGGCCAGGCGCTCGGCCAACTGGTGGCGCTTGCGCAGGTCGGCATCGTCGGCGAGGAAGCGCTGCAGGGTGGCGAACTCGCCCTGCTCCAGCAGGGTCGGCAGCAGGCGCATCAGGCGCCAGGTCAGCGGGCCCTTGTCGAGTACCGAGACTTCGGGGATTTCGCCGCGGCCCAGCGCACCGCGATAGGCGCGCCAGAGGAACTGCGCCGGCAGTTGCACGTCGAGCGCGGCGGTGACGCCACAACCGCCCTCCTCCACGTCACGCCCCAGCGCCAGCTTCAGCCACTGGGCGATGCCGTTGCTCTGCACCAGGATGACTTCGTTCTCCAACGGCGCCAGCGGATGCAGGCTCATCCACTGCACCAGCAGGTCGCGCAGCGCTTCCGGATGGTTGCCGTGGATCACCATCAGGCCGGGGGTCAGTCGCTGCTCGCTCATCGGATCTCCTGGGTCGGGCGGGCACTTCGCATACGCCGCATGGGATGAGCGGCATTTGACCAAAAAGTCCGGCTGCGAGCAGCCTTTTTCCCATTCCTGCCGGCGGAATCTCCGCCGCATGGAAAGAGCCGACGCGGAACCTGACAAAGGCCTGCAGGCTCTCGGCAACCTCCCACATTTACGAAACTGACTGCATGACAGCCCGTCCGTGCGGCCAGCGGCTATGCTCATCCCACGGCCGTTCCAGGCCCGCCATGGAGGAAAAAATGGGCAAGAAGAGCAAAGCGAAGAACCCGGCTCCCGAACAGGCCGGGAAGATGAAGAACAAGGATTACGAAGAGCACCTGCGCAAGCTGTCGGTGGAGCTGGTCAAGCTGCAGCAATGGGTGGTGCAGAAGGGCCTGAAGGTCTGCATCATCTTCGAGGGCCGCGATGGCGCCGGCAAAGGCGGCACCATCAAGGCGCTCACCGAGCGCGTCAGCCCGCGGGTGTTCCGCGTGGTGGCGCTGCCCACGCCCACCGAAAGGGAGAAATCCCAGCTCTACGCCCAGCGCTACATCCGCCACCTGCCGTCGGCCGGTGAAGTGGTGATCTTCGACCGCAGCTGGTACAACCGCGCCGGCGTCGAGCGGGTGATGGGCTTCTGCACTGAAGAACAGGCGGACAAGTTCCTGGCCGTGACCCCGCTGTTCGAGCGTATGCTCACCGAGTCGGGGATCATCCTGCTGAAGTTCTGGCTGGAGGTCAGCCCCGAGGAGCAGGAGCGCCGCCTCAAGGACCGCATCACCGACGGTCGCAAGATCTGGAAGCTCTCGCCCATGGACGTGAAGTCGTTCACCCGCTGGGACGAATACACCCGCGCTCGCGACCTGATGTTCGCCGCCACCGACTCGCCCTGGGCGCCCTGGATCGTGGCCCCTTCAGAGGACAAGAAGCGCGTGCGCCTGAACGTCATCAGCCACGTCCTCAAGCACGTGCCGTACAAGGAAATCCCGCGTGAGGAAGTGAAGCTGCCCAAGCGCGGCAAGATCGGCAAGTACAAGAGCCCCGACTATCCGATCCACTACATCGAAGAGAAATTCTGAGGCCAACCGGAGTCGGCACACGCCGGCCCTGGATCATCTGTCCACGGAAGCTGCAGTTGCTCGGGAGCGGTTCACGCAATGCTTTGGAGATAGGCCTCCACTTCGCCGGAAAGCCACCCGGCGAATGCCGCCACCTTGGCCCGGGCCGCGTCGCGCTCGGGCCACACCAGCCAGTAGGGAAAGCCGTAGGGCACGCGCAGATCGCTCAGCGCCACCAGTTCGCCACTTTCCAGCGCAGCGGCCACCAGGCTGCGACGCTCGAGGCCGATGCCCTGGCCCATGCGTACCGCCTCGATGCTCAGGTTGGAATCGTTCACCACGAACTCCGCAGGCTGCTGGGGCACTGTCACTCCCGCCGCCTGGCACCAGCCCAGCCAGGACTCGAACCCCGTGACGCGCGGGCAACGAAGAATCGCTTCCGGCGTTGTCGGTAGGTGCCCTCCGTTGAAGTCCGGCGAAGCGACGAGCACCACTTCGTCCTCGAACAGGCGCTGCCGTGCCAGCCCCTCCCAGTGTCCCTGGCCGATGCGAATGGCCACATCGGCCAATCCCTGGCGCAGGTCCATCACTTCCAGACTGGCCAGCAGGCGCAGGCGGTACTGTGGATAAGCCGCACGGAATCCGGGCAAACGTGGCAACAGCCATTTCTGGCCGAAGGACGGCGTGAGCGCCACCACCAGCTCGTCCTCCCCCGGGCGGGCCTTCGCCAGACGAGTGGCCTCGGCGATATCGCGCAGCGCGCCGCGAATCTGCAGGGCATACAGACGGCCCTCCTCGCTCAACCGCAACCCCCGGCCTTCGCGCTGCAGCAGGGTGATGCCCAACAGGCCCTCCAGTTGACGCACCTGCTGGCTGATGGCCGAGTGGGTGACGTGCAGCTCACCGGCGGCGAGGGTCACGCTGCCAAGCCTGGCGACGGCTTCGAAGCTGCGCAGGGCGGAAAGCGGTGGAAATGCGCTCATGTAAGTTTCCCTAACTTAATCGGTCACTAATCGTCGCTATTATCCAGGGGTCAAAGCCGCTAGATTCATGGCAATTACGCGGATTACCGCGTCAGCCACCATGCAATTTCCACTAACAGGATGTACCCATGCAACAGAAGCTTCCGCACCTGATCGGCATGCTCGACTCGCCCTATGTGCGCCGTGTCGCCATTGCCCTGCGCCTGCTCGGCATCGAGTTCAGCCACCAGTCGCTGTCGGTATTCCGCACCTACGAGGAATTCCGCGGCATCAACCCGGTAGTCAAGGCACCGACCCTGGTACTGGGCGATGGCCAGGTACTGATGGACTCGACCCTGATCATCGACTGCCTCGAACACCTGGCCGGCCGCAGCCTGATGCCAGCCGAACCGGCCGCACGGGTGCGCGCCACGCGTCTGCTGGGCCTCGCGCTGGCGGTCATGGAGAAGGCGGTGCAGCGCTACTACGAGCAACAGCGGCCGGATGACAAGCAGCTGGCCAGTTGGCAGGAGCGGGTCGACCAGCAACTGCATGCCGCCCTGGCACAACTGGAGAGCGAACTGCGCGAAATGTCGCTGGACGCCGCCGCGCCGCTGGACCAGGCCGGCCTGAGCATTGCGGTGGCCTGGACTTTCGTGCAGCTGCTGCACTCGGAAGACATCCCGGCGGACAGCTATCCGGCGGTGGGCGACTGGGCGCAGCAGGCCGAGGCGCTGGAAGTGTTCAAGGCCTTCCCGCCGGTGTGATCTTTCACCGAGCGCAGGAGCGCGCTCCGTCCGCAATCGGCTGCCCCCACGCCAGGCCCATTGACGGAGCGACCGGCAAGACATCGCCAACAGAGCCCGCTCCTACCCACTGAGACCTAGTCCTTCGGCAGTTCCTCGTGCTGTTGGCGAGTGAAGCGCAGCAGCACGAAGCAGATGACGAAGCCGCAGAGCGCCAGCCCGGCGGCGACAAGGAAGATCGACGCATAGCCATGACGGGCAGCGACCAGCCCCATCAATGGGCCGGCGACGCCCATCGCCAGGTCGAAGAACAGTGCGTAGGCGCCCAGCCCCGCGCTGCGGCTGCTGGCCGGGATGCGCAGCACCGCCTCCACACCCAGTGACGGATAGACCAGCGACAGGCCACAGCCGGTCAGCGCCGCGCCCAGCAGCGCGAAGCCCGGCCCCGGCGCCTGCCAGAGCAGCAGCAGGCCGAAAACTTCCACACCCAGGCAGACCACCGCGACGGCAAAGCCGCCGAAGCGATTGACCATGCCCGAGAAGACCAGCCGCGCGCCGACGAAGCAGACGCCAAAGGCAGTCAGGCACCAGGCCGGATTGGCCCAGCCCTGGCTGCCGTAATAAAGGGTGATGAAGGTCGCCAGGGTGCCGAAGCCGATGGAGCCAAGCATCACGCACATCCCGTAGGGCAGCACGCGCCCCAGCACCGCGTGGAAGGCCATGCGCGCACCGGAAATGGTCGGCACTTCCGCGCGGTTTCGGGCCGCCAGCCAGCCCAGCGCGGTCAGCACCAGGACACTCACGCCCAGGCTCCACAGCCCCAGCGAGGCCGACATGGTCACCCCCAGCGGAGCACCGATGGCAATGCCGCCGTAGCTGACGATGCCGTTCCAGGAAATCACCTTGGCGGTGTTCTGCGTCCCCACCAGGGCAATGCCCCAGCTTGCCGTGCCGATCCCCAGCAGTCCCTGCGCCAGGCCGAACAGCAGGCGGCTGCCGAGCAGCAGCGTCAGGCTCAGCCAGCTCACCGATTCGAGGCTGGTGGAAGCCAGCACCAGGGCCCCGCCGATGCCCAGCACACCCAGGCCATAGAGCACGGCGCGCTTGGCGCCGTGGGTGTCCGCGATGTGGCCCGCCAACGGCCGGGACACCAGGGTGGCAATGTACTGCAGGCCGATGACCGCGCCGGCGATCACCGTCGAGTAGCCCAGGCCTTCATGGACGAAACCGGGCAACACCGGCAGCAGCAGTCCGATGCTCAGGAACAGGACGAAGGTGAAGACGACGGTCGCGAGGATGCGCAGGGTGACGGAGGCGGTTCGCTGCTCGGACGAGCTCATGGACGGGCCTGACGGTGGGTGGCGGAGCATGTGCGGGAACGATTGAAAGCAGGCTATCTATTTCCGCCCCGATTGCCAATCCGAACCTCGCGCGCCGTTCGATGCTCCTATAGTTGTTCCATTGCCGCGCGCCGCAGCGGTGCGCTCCACCTGCAGCAAGGAGATCGTCATGGATACCAGCCAGCACAGCCTGGGCGCCCTGTTCAAGCAACTGGGCCTGCCCGACGGGCGCAAGGAGATCGACGCCTTCCTCGGCAGCCACCGCCTCGCCGAAGGCCAGAAACTGCCGGACGCGCCGTTCTGGAACGAGGCCCAGTCGCAGTTCCTGCGCGAGGCGCTGCAACAGGACTCGGACTGGACCGAGGAAGCCGACGAACTGGCGGTTCGGCTGTCCAACTGATCCGCCGCTACCTCACTTGAGATAGGAGCGCAGCACGCCCATGACCTGTTCCAGGTCTTCGTGGCGCTGCGCCGCGGTGCGGTCCTCGGCACCCAGATGATCGCGCAGGTGGCCTTCGAGCACCTCGGCCATCAGGCCATTCACCGCGCCGCGGATGGCGGCGATCTGCTGCAGGATCGCCGCGCATTCGCTGCCCGCCTCCAGCGCCCGTTCCAGCGCCTCGCTCTGGCCCTTGATGCGGCGCACCCGGGTCAACAGCTTCTTCTGGTCCTTGATGGTATGTCCCACGTCAAAAGCTCCAAAGGTATACTGGGGTATAGTATCCAGACTGATCCTACGGACCATCATCATGCAGCCTGCCGCCCCCTCGCAAGACGGTCGCCACGACCACCAGTTCCACGAAGGCAATCCCCTGGCCGAGCGCAACACCCTGCGCGCCGCGCTGCTGACCGTCGTGATGATGGTGGTGGAGATCGCCGGCGGCTGGGTGTTCAACTCCATGGCGCTGCTCGCCGACGGCTGGCACATGAGTTCCCACGCCCTGGCGCTGGGCCTGGCGTTCTTCGCCTACGTGGCGGCGCGGCGCTTCAAGGGCGACGCACGCTTCGCCTTCGGCACCTTCAAGATCGAGGTCCTCGCCAGCTACACCAGCGCCATCCTGCTACTGGGCGTGGCGGCGCTGATGATGTTCGAGTCCGTCGCCCGACTGCTCTCCCCTTCGCCGATCCATTATCAGCAAGCCATCGCCATCGCGGTCATCGGCCTGCTGGTGAACCTGGCCTGCGCCTGGTTGCTGCGCGGCGAGCAGCACCACCATGGCCACGATCACCATCACGGTCATGACCATCACCACGACCATGAACATCATGACCATGGGCACGACCTGAACCTGCGCGCCGCCTACCTGCACGTGCTGGCCGACGCCGCCACCTCGGTAGCGGCGATCATCGCGCTGATCGGCGGCCTGATCTGGGGCGCCGCCTGGCTCGACCCGCTGATGGGCATGGTCGGCGCCGTACTGGTGGCCGTCTGGTCGATCGGCCTGCTCAGGCAGAGCGGCCGGGTGCTGCTGGATGCCGAAATGAATGACCCGGTAGTGGAGGAAATCCGCGAGGTGGTCGCCGGCTTGCCGCAACCGGCGCGGATCACCGACCTGCACCTGTGGCGCGTGGGCAAGTCGCGCTATGCCTGCATCCTCAGCCTCGCCAGCAGCGGGAACCTGACGCCGGAGCTGGTGCGCCGACGCCTGCAGGTCCACGAGGAACTGGCGCACATCACGGTGGAGATCAACCCTCTCCCCGCGTGAACGACCGGAAGTCGTGGCGGCTTTGACGACCGCCACGCCGCTACGGCCTAATGCGCAGCCTGTCGAACCCCGGTCGCCCGCCCGCATGTCCAGCTCCCGCTTCTCCACCGCCCAGCAACGCGCCAGCATCCTGCACCTGCCTGCCGGCCCCTGGACGACGGTGCTGGATTGCCTGTGTGCGCGCTTCCCGGCGATCAGCCGCGACACCTGGCTGGACCGCATGGCGCGCGGCAAGGTGCTGGACAACGACGGCCAGCCCATCGGCCCCGAGCATCCCTACCGCGAAGCGCTGCGCATCCACTACTTCCGCGAGGTGCCGCAGGAAACGCCGATCCCCTTCCAGGAAAGCATCCTGTATGCCGACGAACACCTGGTGGTGGCGGACAAGCCGCACTTCCTGCCGGTGACGCCCGCCGGTCAATACGTCGAGGAAACCCTCCTCGCCCGTCTCACCAGGCGCCTGGACAACCCGCTGCTGGTACCGCTGCACCGCATCGACCGGCTAACCGCCGGGCTGGTGCTGTTCTCCGCCAATCCGGACAACCGCGATGCCTACCAGGCGCTGTTCCGCGAGCGGCGCATCCACAAGATGTACGAAGCCATCGCGCCAGCGCTGCCGGAACGGGAGTTTCCCCTTGTGCATCGTTCGCGAATGGTCGAGGGCGATCCCTTCATCCGCATGCAGGAAGTGGACGGCACGCCCAACAGCGAAACCCGCATCGAGGTGCTCGAACAGCGCGGCGCCCTGTGGCGCTATGGATTGCACCCGGTCTCCGGCAAACGTCACCAACTGCGCGTGCACATGTCGGGCCTGGGTGCGGCGCTGTGCTTCGATCCCCTGTACCCGACGCTGCCACCACGCGGCGAACGTCCGCCGGAGGACTTCGACAAGCCGCTGAAGCTGCTGGCCCGGCAACTGGAGTTCATCGACCCGGTCACCGGTGAGGCGCGGCATTTCAGGAGCCAGCTGGAGCTCTCCTGGCCTTCCATCAATTTCATCGATGGTCACCCTTAAGACGATCCATTTCCGTCGATAGTGACCCCGGTGTTTTCATAGCTCCACCCCAAGGAGAGAAAGCATCGGGAGCCGACCATGAGCTACAGCGCCAAGTCCTTTTCCGTCCTCGTCAACGCCCTGCGTGCCGACGGCATCACCCGTCCCGAACAAATGGCCCGCCAGCCCTTCCGCAATGCCCAGGGTTTCTGGTCCGCGGTGGCCAAGAAATGAATCTGGTGCGGCGACTCCCGCCTGCGCTGCGCATGGATGCGGTGATCGTCCTCTACGCACTGGCTGCGGCCTGGCTGGTGTTCTCCGGCCTATAAAGCGGGGCCAATATCGCCCGCCGGCACTCGTTATCGACAGGATGCTCGGGAGCTTGCTCGCGAGCCCTTCACAAACGACAAGGGCAGCCGAAGCTGCCCTTGTCGTCACGCGCGGCCCTGCCGCGCCCCATCCTCACTTCTTCAGACAGGTGCTCATGAACGCCTTGCGTTCGTCGCCCTTGAGTGCCTTGCTGGTGGCGTCGGCATTGCAGGACTTCATCTTCTCCTGCTGCGGGGTCATCTTCTTGGCGTCGCTGCCCGCCTTCAGGCAGGTGCTCATGTACGCCTTGCGCTCGTCGCCCTTGAGCGCCTTGGTGGTGGCATCGGCGTTACAGGTTTTCATCTTCTCCTGCTGCGCGGTCTGCGCGGCGGTGGCCGCGAAGCCTTGCGCCGAGAAAAGCAGAGCCAGGACGAGCAGCGGAATCCGAACGGTGGTCATGGAGTGGTCTCCCAGGATGGAATTGCCACTCTGAGCGTAGCTCGCAGCCCAGCATTCGCGAGGCCTGCGACGCGATCCGGGAGCTTCTGGCGCAATCCGCGTGACGTTTACCACGGCATAAAAAATAAAATGGTTATATATAAATTCTAATTGATAATTTTTTGAAATAACAAAAATGCCGCAGTATGGCGCTGCCACCCATCCGGTACGCCAGGAACCTGCCATGTCGCTGTTGACCCTTCCCAATGCCCGCGAGCAAACCAAGTCGGTCCGCGCCACGGTGCTGGTGTTCAAGGACCCACGCTCGCAGGAGCTGCTCAACCGCATCGAGCGCCTGGCGCCCAGCGAGGCCAACGCGCTGATCATCGGCGAGACCGGCACCGGCAAGGAACTGGTCGCCCGGCATATCCACAAGCTCAGCCGACGCAGCACGGCCCCCTTCGTGGCGGTGAACTGCGGCGCGTTCTCCGAGACGTTGGTGGAAAGCGAGCTGTTCGGCCACGAGAAAGGCGCCTACACCGGCGCCACCAGCAGCAAGGCCGGCTGGTTCGAATCGGCCAACGGCGGCACCCTGTTCCTCGACGAGATCGGCGACCTGCCGCTGAACATGCAGGTGAAACTGCTGCGCGTGCTGCAGGAGCGCGAAGTCGTGCGCCTGGGTTCGCGCACGCCGGTACCGATCAACGTGCGGGTGGTTGCCGCGACCAACGTCAACCTGGCCGACGCCGTGGTAGCCGGGCATTTCCGCGAGGACCTGTTCTACCGCCTGCACGTCGCGACCATTCGCCTGCCGCCACTGCGCGAGCGCCCCGGCGACATCCTGCCGCTGGCCGAGTTCTTCCTCGAGGAACATTGCCAGCGCCTGGGCTACAACCGTGCCTCGCTGAGCCCCGAGGCCGAACGCAAGCTGCTGGGCCACACCTGGCCGGGCAACATCCGCGAGCTGGAGAACGCGATCCACCACGCCCTGCTGGTGTGCCGCAACCAGCAGGTGCAGCCGGGCGATCTGCAACTGGCCGAGCTGCCCTCCGCTCCGCGCCACGACCTGCTGCGCCAGGACCACCTCCCCCACGCCCTCGCCCCGCGAGTCGAGGCGACGCTGGAGCAGGCGCTGCTGGAGTTGTTCGAAAGCAACAAGCCCGACCTCTACGAGCATGTCGAAGAGGTCCTGTTCCGCACCGCCTACCACTTCTGCCACGGCAACCAGCTGCAGACCGGCCGTCTGCTGGGCATCAGCCGCAACATCGTCCGGGCGCGCCTGGAGAAGATCGGCGAGCTGAACCTCAGCCGCACCGGCTGAGGTGGTTTCAGCCCGCGCCGGCGCTGGGCTGAAACCGTCCGTCGGCGCTTCTCGCCCGGTCGCCCCCCGGCAAAGGTTATAATCCGCGCCGTTTTCCGGCCGGCACGCCAGCGCCCCCTGAACGTCTACACTGCCAGGACGACACCCCGGCTCGGTGTGGATTGCCCGTGCGAGGCCCATCTTCAAAGCTTCAAGTCATCAGCTATTCATCAGGAATGATCGTGACCAAAGACGAACTGCGCGCGGAACTGGAGCGCCAGGAGCAACGTTTCAAGGATGAACAAGGCGGCGAAGTGACCCTTTATGCCGCTCAGCCCGAACCCGGCAAGAAACCCTGGCGCAAGCGACCCAGCGTGCAGGACAAGGCCTTCGACCGGGAGCTGGAAAGAATCGAAGAAGAACGACTGAAAAAGGATCTGGAAGCCCCGTCCCTTTAATCGCAGGTACGGCCCCAGGCCAAGAGACTCCCCCCGGAATCCGTTGGGGAAAATCTCGAGGCGATGGGCGAGCAGTGCTCCGTGGGGGAGCCCGCCAGTTGGCCTGCAAACACTCATCCGATGGGCCGGCGGCCCGCGTGGAAGCATTGCAAACTTTTTCCACCCTGCCTGAAAGCGCCGTGCGACGTGGCGTCGCGCAAATTGGAGAAACCGTTTCAGGCTGAATACGGTGCTCCAAGCTTCTGGCATAATCGCCGCCCCGTCTCCGACCGGTCATAGAATTTTCATGTTCGATCTCTTCAGCGGACTCGATGTCTGGGTGGGTATCAGCCTGGTGCTGGCACTCACATTCGTCCTGGCCTTCGAGTTCATCAACGGCTTCCACGACACCGCCAACGCGGTGGCCACGGTCATCTATACCAAGGCCATGTCCCCGTACCGCGCGGTGATCCTCTCCGGCATCTTCAACTTCCTCGGCGTATTGCTCGGCGGCGTTGGCGTCGCCTACGCAATCGTCCACCTGCTGCCGGTGGAACTGCTGATCAACGTGAATACCGGCCACGGCCTGGCCATGGTGTTCTCATTGCTTGCCGCGGCCATCACTTGGAACCTGGGCACCTGGTACTTCGGCATCCCGGCCTCCAGCTCGCACACCCTGATCGGCTCGATCCTCGGCGTGGGCCTGGCGAATGCTCTGATCACCGGCGTGCCGGTGGCCGACGGGATCAACTGGGGCAAGGCCATCGACATCGGCCTGTCGCTGATCTTCTCGCCACTGGCCGGCTTCCTGGTCGCCGGCGCCCTGCTGATCGGCCTGAAGTGGCTGTATCCGCTGTCGAAGATGCACAAGACGCCGGAAACCCGCCGCGACGTCGACGAGAAGAAGCACCCGCCGTTCTGGAACCGCCTGGTACTGGTGATCTCGGCCATGACCGTGAGCTTCGTGCATGGCTCCAACGACGGCCAGAAAGGCATCGGCCTGATCATGCTGGTGCTGATCGGCATCGTCCCGGCGAAGTTCGTCCTCGACCTGAACAGCACCACCTACCAGATCGAGCGCACCCGCGACGCCGCCATCCACCTGCAGCAGTTCTACAACCGCCATTCCGACACCCTCGGCGAGATGCTCGCCCTGGGCAAGGCCAGCGAAGCGGACCTGCCCGATCTGTACCGCTGCGAGCCGAAGCAGACCGAGGCGACCCTCAAGGGTCTGCTGAGCGACCTGCACGGCGTTTCCAGCTACACCGACCTGAACGACGATGAGCGCGTGCAGGTGCGCCGCTATCTGCTGTGCCTGGACGACACCGCGAAGAAGGTCGGCAAGCTGTCCGAGCTGCCATCCCGCGAAAAGGCGGACCTGGAGAAGCTGCGCAAGGACCTGACCAGCACCACCGAGTACGCACCTTTCTGGGTGATCATCGCCGTGGCCCTGGCCCTGGGCATCGGCACCATGGTCGGCTGGAAGCGCGTGGTGCTCACCGTCGGCGAGAAGATCGGCAAGCAGGGCATGACCTATGCCCAGGGCATCGCCGCCCAGCTCACCGCGACCGCCGCCATCGGCATGGCCAACATCTACAGCCTGCCGGTCTCCACGACGCACGTGCTGTCCTCGGGCGTGGCGGGCACCATGGTGGCCAACCGCAGCGGCCTGCAAGGTAGCACGATCCGCAACATCCTCATGGCCTGGGTACTGACCCTGCCCGTGTCGATCGCGCTGGCTGCGGGCCTGTTCTGGCTGTCCTCGCGCTTCATCGGCTGACTCCGCGACACGCCCCCCCGAAAAACGCCTGCATCCGCAGGCGTTTTTCATTTCCGATCCCTCACAGACTCACGACCTGCCGCGGCAGGCGGATGATGAAGCGAGCACCGCCCTTGTAGTTATCCACAGACAGGCTGCCGCCCATGTTGCGAATCAGGTCGTGGCTCACCGACAAGCCCAGGCCGGTGCCCTTGCCGATAGGCTTGGTGGTGAAGAAGGCCTCGAAGATGCGCTCCATCACCGCCGGGTCGATACCGCCAGCGTTGTCGCGCACGTGCAATTCCACCCAATCGGTGTCGGTGCACGGCTCCTGCGCCACGCCGACCCAGCGGGCGCCCTCCTCGCCCCGCCCGAGCAGCGCGTCGCGCGCGTTGGCCAGCAGGTTGATCAGCACCTGCTCGAGCTGGTCGGAGTAGCCGCGCACCACCACCCGCTGGGCCGGCGGCCGGCACTCCAGACTGATGCCCTGCTGGGTCAGGCTTTCGCCCAGCAGCGCAATGGCGCCTTCGCAGGCGTCGTAGGGATCGAACGGCGCGGCTTCCAGCTCCGATTTACGGCTGAACACGCCCATATGGCTGATCACCCGTGACAGGCGGTCTATCTGTGCGTCGGCACGTTCCAGTTTTTCCTTCAGGTATTCCGGTTCGCCCAGCTTCTGCCGGGCGTTGTAGAGGGACATGCGCAAGACGTGCAGCGGCTGCTTCATCTCGTGGGCCATGCCGCTGACCATCTCGCCCAGGCTGGCCATCTTCGCGCCCTGGGCCAACTGTTGCTGTGCATGGCGCACGGCCGTGTTATCGCGGCCTACGGCCTGGACTTCCACCAGCCGGCCCTCGGCATCCAGCAGCGGCCGGTCCGACCAGATCAGCCAGAGATTGCGCTGGCCGGGCAGGCAGAAACGCAGCTCCCAGGAATCGTCGGCCGCGCCCTGGCCACCGCCCACCAGGCGCGCTCGCAAGGCGCTGCAATCCTGTTGCGACAGCCACTCGTCCAGCCGCCGACCGAGCAATGCTTCCACCGGCTCGCCCAGCACCTGGGCGAAGGTGCGGTTGATGAAGGTCAGCCTCAGGTCCGGGTCGTAGCGGCAGATCAGCGCCGGCGAATCCTCCACCAATACGCGGTAGCGCTCCTCGCTTTCGGCGATCTGCATGGCCGCAAGACGCTGTTCGGTGACATCCAGCCAGAGGCCGACAGCCTCCTGCGGAATGCCCTGGATATCCCGCAGCAGCTTGGCCTCGTCATACAGCCAGTGCCATTCGCCGCTACTGTCGCACAGGCGATACTCGGTGCGGACGCGGCCTTCGCGCAGCAGTTCGCGGCCACGGTCGAGGAAGGCCTCCAGATCGTCGGGATGCACCCGTTCAGCCAGCGCCTGCCAGCTCTGCCCCTGCAGGTCCAGGCCGAGAATGTTGCCCGCGCTCTCGCTGTAGAACTCGGGGATCAGGTGCCCCTCCTCCACTCGCTGCACATAGATCACCACCGGCGCGCTGTCGATCAGGTTGCGTAGCCGGGCATGGGCCGCCAGCGCCTGTTCTTCCTGCAACTTGCCCTCGCTGATGTCCAACAGCACGCCGTCCATCAGCTGGTCCCCGACGCGGGCCTGTCGTCGTCCCTGCAGGCGCAGCCATCGACGCGTCTGGGTCGACGCTGCACTGCGCAGGCGCAGATCCTGGACCAGCCGCCCGCCCGGTTGCAGGTTGCGAAGGCGCAGGCTGAGTTCGTCGGCATCGGCCGGGTGCAGCAGGGCCAACAGGTCGGCCAGTGCCAGCTGCAATTGCCCTTCCGCCAGGCCGAGGCTCGCTGCGACGGCCGGCGACAGTTCGAACAGGCTTTCGTCGACCCGTAACCGCCACCAGCCACCACCGACCATGTCCTGCAACAGGCTCAGGCGTCGGCTGCTATCGCGCAGACTGTGCAGTTCGGTGCGCTCGTGAACGAGGTTGGTGAGGATTTCCGCCAGGTACTGCCAGTCGCTCGGGGCCAGCCCTGGCCAGGTGCCGCCGTGCTCCATGGGTTCGGCCAGCAGGCCGGCGAGGCGCCCGCCCCGTACGGGCGCCGGAATCAGGTAGAGCTGGGCGCAGCACAGGGTACGCAGCAGCTCCGATGGCCTGTCATCCGCCCCCAGCAGGCAGGCACCGCTGGCCGCGCGCAGCTCGTCGCCTGGCAGCGCAAGGTTTTCCCGCAGCAGGCTGTCGAATCCGGGCTGCACATAGCAGGCGAAGACCCTCAGGCTCTGGTCCGGAGCTTCCAGCAAGAGTGCCATGCTGCGCATGTGGAAGTTGCTGCAGAAGGCCTCCAGTACCTCACCGACCGCCTCGCTGAGGCGACGCTGCGAGCTATGACGCAGGCGCGCCAGCAGGAGCTTGCTGAGGCTCAGGCACTGCAACTTGTGCTGCTGGTTGTCGGATTGCCAGTTCAGGTCGGAGATGTCCGTACCCAGCAACAGGCAATGCTCGTTGGCCTGCAGGACGGCGCGGAAGCGGCAGACCAGCGGCAGGTCGCCGGTGCTGCGCAGCACCAGGTCGAGGCGCTCGCCGCCGCGCAGGCTGGATACCTGCATGCCGCCGGGAATTCGGCGGTCCAGGTAATCGCCGAGGCCTGGCAGATCCCCATTGCCCGGCACCGGCGGCAGCAACCTGTGCGCCTGGCTGCCGCCACGGGCGATGACGCGGTCACGACTGTCCAGCTCCAGCCAAAGGTCGCAGTGGCCGGTCACCACGGGCTCCGCCAGCTCTTCCGCCGGCAGAGCCGGGCGCCGCCGTGCGGCCAGGGGCCGGCTTGGCAGCGGGTTTTCGTTCATCTCATGCTGGCCACGGGGCCTGGAGCGCCAGAAATCGAACATCCAGCGCCTCAGAGCAGGACGCTGGCCGTGCCGCTGAGCACGTCCGGCAAGCGCGGCACGGTGCCGATCCCTGGCAGGGTCAGCAGGGGCACGATGGGCGAGGTGGCATAGGGATAGCTGATGCAAACCTGCACACGGGTGTACTGGCGGCCCGACACCGTTTGCGTCACCGGGGTATCCATGAACTGCCCGCCGTAACAGCCATTGCGCCAGCTCGTCGGCATCCAGCTCAGGCGTTGGGTCACGGCGCTGTCCACGGCAGCCTTGAGCGCGGCGTTATAACCGCCCGCCGCCTGTGGATTCACCGAAACGGCCACCCGCGCGCCGGCCGCCGCCGCATCGTTGAAGGACTGCAGCATCAGCAGCGGTACGCAATAACCCAGCAGCCCGTAAAGAACCGCGAAGAACAGAACGAACACCGCGGCGAACTCGATAGCTACCGCGCCCCGCTGCGTGCTGCGACCGCCGACTCCGTTCATGCGCAATACTCCCGGACCAACATGCAACTTGAATGATCGTTCAACTTATCGGCACGGCTAAACTTTGCTGAAGATACGCGCCGTCGGATAATTACCGCTACCCAGCAATACTAGGCGGTCTTCCGGGATTCGCCGGATGTCCTGTCGGAATAACGTTGCGAGCCAAATTCGAATTTATCTGGCTTGAATTGCAATATAGCGCTGCAATAGCGAATACCTTAAGACTCCTCGTATCTGCTTCGACATCGCCGCCTCCGGGATGAGGATATTCTCGATGCTGTTCAAACTCTGCCTTCTGGCCTGGTTCGCGGTCTGTGCCTACCAGGATCTCACCCGGCTGCGGGTCAGCAACTGGCTGACCCTTGGCGGCGCCCTGCTCGCCCTGCTGTTCCTGCTGGCCACCGGTCACACGCTGACCGGACACACCCCACAGACCGCGGCACTGGCGGCGTTGCTGGCGGCAGCGCCCACCGTACCGGGCTACTGGCTGGGGAAGCTGGGCGCGGCCGACGTGAAGCTGCTGGTCGCTCTGGGCCTGGCCAGCGACCCGCTGACGGTGCTCTATACCCTGGCCCTGGCCAGCCTGTTCTGCGTACTGCTGATGCTCGCCAGCAAACTTTTGATTGATTCGGACAGCGTGGCGATTAATTGCAAAAAGAAATTAGCCAGACTGCAACCGTCAAAGTTCAAGTCATTCCCTTTCATATTCACGCTATTCGTCGGTCTTCTGACGGCCTTTTCCTTGCCTTACTGATGCCTCGCCTTTTATTGGCGCGATGCAAACTTAACGACTATATGCTAAGGGTTAATACCACCCATCGCCTGATGGAACGATCCGGCTGCGGTTATCGAACAACCGGACGATAAAAATAATGGATATGTATGGCGGCCGCAAAAACTGAGTGCAACACCCGACCATTTCGGTAAGGTGTTGCCCCATGTCCTATCACGAACTCAGCGCCACAGAGCGCGT
>NZ_MACM02000172.1:0-1139 GCF_001675465.2 Pseudomonas sp. AU12215 | reverse complement strand
CGACAAGCCGGTGGCCTTCGCCGATACCCAGACCACCGAAGAGAACACCGTTCTCCACGGCCAGGTCCCGGTCGCCACCGATGTCGACGGCACCATCGTTCGCTACGAGGTGGTCAATAATCTCGCCCAGGGCAAGGGCACCCTGGCCTTCAACGAGGACGGCAGCTACACCTTCAACCCGGGCACCGCCTTCGACCACCTGGCCGCCGGCCAGAGCGAGAACGTCACCTTCACCTACCAGGCGAAGGACAACAACGGTGCCGTGAGCGGTCCGCAGACCATCACCATCGTCGTTACCGGCAGCAACGACGCCGCCGTCATCAGCGGTGTCGGCTCGCGCGACGTGAATGAAACCGACGCGCCGATCAGCACCGGCGGCAAGCTGAACATCACCGACGTCGACGGCCCGGCCAGCTTCCAGGCCCAGAGCAACGTCGCCGGCAAGTACGGCACCTTCAACCTCGGTACCGATGGCAACTGGACCTACGTCGCCAGCAGCGCCTACAACGAGCTGAAACAGGGCCAGACCCTGACCGACACCTTCACCGTCAAGGCTGCCGATGGCACCAGCGCCACGGTGACCGTGAACATCATCGGTACCAACGACAAGCCGCTCGCCTTCGGCGATACCGTCACCACCGACGAAAACGCCGTGCTGAACGGCCATGTACCGGCTGCGACCGACATCGACGGCACCATCGCGAGCTACCAGCTGGCGACCAACGTCGCCGCCGGCAAGGGCACGCTGACCTTCAACGCCAACGGCAGCTACAGCTTCAACCCGGGCACCGCCTTCGATCACCTGGCCCAGGGCCAGAGCGAGAACGTCACCTTCACCTACCAGGCGAAGGACAACAACGGTGCGCTGAGCGACCCGCAGACCATCACCATCACCGTCACCGGCACCAACGACAAGCCGGTCGCCTACGCTGACACCCAGACCACCGAAGAGAACACTGTTCTGCACGGCCAGGTCCCGGTTGCCACCGACGTCGACGGCACCATCGCGGGTTATCAACTGGCCACCGACGTGGCACAGGGCAAAGGTTCGCTGACCTTCAACACCGATGGCAGCTACACCTTCACCCCCGGTACCGCCTTCGATCACCTGGCCGCCGGCCAGAGCGAGARCGTCACCT
>NZ_MACM02000171.1:0-1230 GCF_001675465.2 Pseudomonas sp. AU12215 | reverse complement strand
GGTAAATGCCCTCGGCATCCAGCTTCTTCTGCAGGTCATAGATGAGCTGCGGGTCGGTCACGTCAGTCAGCTCGGCCTTGGTGTAGTACGGCAGAAAGGCGTCGAGAATGTCCTGGGCGTCGTTGAAGAAGTCGAGGATGAAGGTGGGTTTGCTGTCGCCGAAGGTGCGGTTCAGCCGCGACAGGGTTTGCACGCAGTCCACGCCCTGCAGCTTCTTGTCCACGTACATCGCGCACAGCTTGGGCTGATCGAAGCCGGTCTGGTACTTGTTGGCGGCGATCATCACGTTGAAGTCCTGGGTGTCGAAGGCTTCCGCCAGGTCGCGCCCATTCAGGCCGGGGTTGAGCAGGCTGCTGCTTTCCGTCACTTCTTCGGGGATCACGCCATCCGGCAGCACACTGCCGGAGAAGGCCACCAGCGGGTGCACATCGGTGTAGCCCATCTGCTTCACATAGGCCTGCACTGCCAACTGGTAACGCACTGCTTCCTGCCGGCTGCTGGTGACCACCATGGCCTTGGCCTGGCCGCCCAGCAGGTGGCGGATATTGGCGCGGAAGTGTTCGACGATCACCTCCACCTTCTGGCTGATGTTGTACGGATGCAGGCGCACCCAGCGCGCCAGTTTCATGCGCGCCTTCTTCGAGTCCACTTCCTCGTCGTCGCCGTCCGGGTGGGCGATCTTCCAGGCGGTGCTGTAGGTGGTGTAGTTCTGCAGCACATCAAGGATGAAGCCTTCCTCGATGGCCTGACGCATGGAGTAGAGGTGGAACGCCTCGGGCTTGTTGTCGGCGCTCGCCGGCAGCGCCGGGTTGGCCGGGCGGCCGAACAGCTCCAGGGTCTTGGCCTTGGGCGTGGCGGTAAAGGCGTAGTAGCTGATGCGCTCGTTGGGCGCGCGGGCGGCCACGGCGGCGTCCAGCAGCTCTTCGGCGCTGATCTCTTCGGCGTCCGGCGCATCGCTGCCGAGAATCTGCTTCAGCTTGCTGGCCGATGAGCCGGTCTGCGAGGAATGCGCCTCGTCGGCGATCACCGCATAGCGGCCGCTGGCCAGCTTGGGGTATTTGTCCAGGGCATCGAACAGCGCCGGAAAGGTCTGGATGGTGACGATGATGATGCGCGTCTGCTCGGCCAGCGCCTCGGCGAGTTGCTCGGACTTGCTCTGGTTGCCGATATCGCGGGTGATGCACTTGACCACGCCCTGGGCATGCTCGAACTGGTAGATGGTGTCCTGCA
>NZ_MACM02000170.1:0-47694 GCF_001675465.2 Pseudomonas sp. AU12215 | reverse complement strand
GTACTGAACATCCGACCGCGCAAGCGCTTCAATTGGAAATGCCCGATTGAGGTCATGACAGAGGTAGTGGCGTTGCAGCATGATGCACCTGCTTCAATCCAGTAACCGTGTTGCACTCAGCTTCTGCAACCGCCCTCTTTATATTCTTATTTACACGGAGGATCTTTCTGATTCTGAACTCAGAATGCTTGAGACGCACAGCTGTGCACAAAGTCTCGCAAGAGGGTTCCTACTCCAATTTAAGCCAGAGGTATGCTGGACAATCGCCCATTCATACGAAAATGCGTTCGCAAAAGCCCTGCATGCTTAGGGCGGATAATCCGCTCCCAGTCATTCGCCCTACGAGCTGAGGCTCGATGAAATGACCACAAAAAAGCCCGGCATCTGCCGGGCTTTTTTATGTCCGCTGCGCATTCACCTGCGCGGGCTAAGCCTCTTTCTTCACCCTGAACCACGCCGCATAGAGCGCCGGCAGGAACAGCAGCGTCAGCGCCGTGGCGACGATCAGGCCGCCCATGATCGCCACCGCCATCGGCCCGAAGAACACGCTGCGCGACAGCGGGATCATTGCCAGTACGGCGGCCAGGGCGGTCAGCACGATGGGGCGGAACCGCCGTACCGTGGCTTCGATGATCGCGTGCCAGGTATCCATGCCATGGGCGCGATCCTGCTCGATCTGGTCCACGAGGATCACCGAGTTGCGCATGATCATCCCCGCCAGGGCGATGGTGCCGAGCATGGCGACGAAGCCGAAGGGCTTCTGGAACGCCAGCAGGAACAGGGTCACGCCGATCAGGCCCAGCGGCGCGGTGAGGAACACCATGATCATCCGCGAGAAGCTGCGCAGCTGGATCATCAGCAGGCTGAGGACCACCACGATGAACAGCGGTACGCCGGCGTTCACCGAGTTTTGGCCCTTGGCCGAATCTTCCACGGTACCGCCGACTTCCAGCAGGAAGCCGTCGGGCAGCTCGGCGCGGATCGGGTCCAGCGTCGGCGAGATCTGCTTCACCAGCGTTGCCGGCAGCGAGTCGTCGTAGATGTCGGCACGCACGGTCACAGTCGGTAGGCGGTTGCGCCGCCAGATGATGCCTTCCTCGAAGCCATATTCCAGGGTCGCGACCTGCGACAGTGCCACGCTGCGGCCGCTGCTGGTCTGCATCGACAGGCTGGGCAATTGCGAGAGGTCATGCCGGCCGCGCTCGTCGCCGCGCAGGAGGATCTCGATCAGCTCGTTGTCCTCGCGGTAGTAGCTGACGGTGGAGCCGGTCAGCGAGCTCTGCAGGAACTGCGAGATATCCGAAGTACTCACGCCCAGGGCACGGGCGCGCTCCTGGTCGATGTCGAGGAAGATCGCCTTGCTCGGTTCTTCCCAGTCCAGGTGCACGTTCACCACATGGGGGTTCTCGCGCATCTTCTCGGCGACCTTGCGTGCCAACTCGCGGACTTCCGGGATGTGCTCACCGGAGACGCGGAACTGCACCGGGTAGCCGACCGGCGGGCCGTTCTCCAGGCGGCTGATACGAGTACGCAGGGTCGGGAAGTCCTCGTTCATGTGCTTGATCAGCCACTGGCGGATTTCCTCGCGCGACTCCAGGCTCTTCGCCAGGACCACGAACTGCGCGAAGCTCGCCGCCGGCAGTTGCTGGTCCAGCGGCAGGTAGAAGCGCGGCGAGCCGGTGCCAACGTAAGCCACGTAATTGTCGATGCCCGGGTGCTCGGCGAGCATCTTCTCCAGGCGATTGACCTGCTCGGTGGTGGCGGTGAGCGAATCGCCCTCGGCCAGCTTGAGGTCCACCAGCAACTCCAGGCGCGCCGAAGGCGGAAAGAACTGCTGCGGCACCAGGCGGAACAGCATGATCGAGCCGATGAAGGCCGCCACGGTCAGCAGGATCACCGTCTTGCGGTAGCGCACGCACCATTCCACCACGCGGCGGAAGCGCTGATAGAAGGCAGTGGAATACGGATCGTGGCCTTTGTCGGTGCCGCCGTGTTTTTCCGCGTAACGCTTGGCAAGGTCGGGCAGAAGTTTCTCGCCCAGGTAGGGCACGAAGACCACGGCGGCGATCCACGACACCAGCAACGCGATGGTCACCACCTGGAACAGCGAGCGAGTGTACTCGCCGGTGCCCGATTGCGCGGTGGCGATGGGCAGGAAACCAGCAGCGGTCACCAGCGTGCCGGTGAGCATCGGGAAGGCCGTACTGGTCCAGGCGTAACTCGCCGCCTTGAGCCGGTCGTAGCCCTGCTCCATCTTCACCGCCATCATCTCCACGGCGATGATCGCGTCGTCCACCAACAAGCCCAGCGCCAGCACCAGCGCGCCGAGGGAAATCTTGTGCAGGCCGATGCCGAAGTAGTACATGCAGGCGAAGGTCATCGCCAGCACCAGCGGGATCGACAGCGCCACTACCAGGCCGGTGCGCAGGCCGAGGGAGAAGAAGCTCACCAGCAGCACGATGATCAGCGCCTCGGCCAGCACACGGACGAACTCGCCGACGCCTTCGCGCACCGCTGCCGGCTGGTCGGACACCTTGCGCAGCTCCATGCCTGCCGGCAGCGTCTGCTGCAGGCGTTCGAATTCCGCGTCAAGCTTCTTGCCCAGCACCAGGATGTCGCCGCCGTCCTTCATGGCCACGGCGATACCAATGGCGTCCTCGCCCATGAAGCGCATGCGCGGCGCGGGCGGGTCGTTGAAACCGCGGTGCACCTCGGCCACATCGCCGATACGGAAGGTACGATCACCGACGCGGATCGGGAAGGAGCGGATGTCCTCCACCGAGTCGAAGCGACCGGACACGCGCAGTTGCACCCGGTCAGTGGCCGTCTCGAAGAAGCCGGTTGCGGTGACCGCGTTCTGTTCTTCCAGCGCCTTCTGCACCGCCGCCAACGGGAGGCCGAGGGTGGCGAGCTTGGTGTTGGACAGGTCGATCCAGACTTTCTCGTCCTGCAGGCCGACCAGTTCGACCTTGCCGACGTCCTTGATGCGCTGCAACTGCAGCTGCAGGCGGTCGGCGTAGTCCTTGAGCACCGCGTAGTCGAAGCCCTTGCCCGACAACGCGTAGATGTTGCCGAAGGTGGTGCCGAACTCGTCGTTGAAGAACGGCCCCTGGATGCCCTGCGGAAGGGTGTAGCGAATGTCGTTGACCTTCTTGCGGATCTGGTACCAGAGCTCGGGGATATCGCGGGAGTGGAAGTCCTCGCGGGCGACGAAGGTCACCTGGGATTCACCGGGCCGCGAGAAGGAAATGATGCGGTCGAAGTCGCCGGTCTCCATCAGCTTCTTCTCGATGCGCTCGGTGACCTGGCGCGAGACTTCCTCGGCGGTCGCGCCCGGCCAGTTGGTCTTCACCACCATGGCCTTGAAGGTGAATGGCGGGTCTTCGCTCTGCCCGAGCTTGGTGTAGGACAGCGCACCGACTATGCCCAGCAGCAGCATGAGGTACAGCACGATGGAGCGGTTCTGCAGCGCCCAGGCGGAAAGGTTGAATTGCATCGGGCGTTACTCCTTCGCCACCAGCTTGATCGACCGGTTCTCCCGGTCGACAGGCCGTACCTCCTGCCCTTCACGCAGCACCTGGACACCGGCTGCCACCACCCAGTCGCCATCCTTCAAGCCTTCGAGCACCGGCACGCGGTCTTCGGCGTAGGGACCGACGCGCACCGGGCGACGGTGTAGGGTGGAAGTCTTCGGATCGACCACCCAGACAAATGGCTGGCCTGCCTCCGAGGTCAGCGCGGCCAGTGGCACCGCCAGCGGCACGGCGCCCTCGGCATGGACGTAGACGCGGGCGCTCTGGCCCAGTTCGGCGGGCACTTTCGGATCGTCGAAGGCAACGCGCGCTGCAAAGGTGCGCGATTGCGGATCGGTCGCCGGCGACAGTTCACGAATCTTGCCGCTGAAGCGCTTGTCACGCTGCGACCAGAGCTCGACGCTCACCGCCTCACCAACGCGGAAGCGCTCGAAGGCATGTTCGGGGAAGCTGATCAGTACTTCGCGGCCGCCATCGGCGGCCAGGGTGAAGACGGTCTGCCCGGCGGCGACCACCTGCCCCACCTCTACACGGCGCGTGGCGATCACGCCGTCCTGGGGCGAGCGCAACACCGCGTAGCCAGCCTGGTTGCTGGCCACGTCGTATTCGGCACGAATCTGCTTCACGCGCGCTTCGCCGGCGCGGTAGGTGTTCTCGATGTTGTCGAACTGCGACTGGCTGACCAGCTGGCGCTCCAGCAGGGTCTTGTAGCGGGTGTATTCGGAGCGGACGGTCTGCAGGTTGGCTTCGGCAGCCGCCACCTGGGCACGGGTGGCTTCGAGCTGCAGACGAACGTCTTCGGGATCGAGTTCCGCCAGCGGCTGGTCCTTCTTCACCCGTTCGCCGGTTTCCACCAGGCGCTTGCTGACTTTGCCACCGATGCGGAACGCCAACTCCGGCTCGTGGCGGGCATGGACTTCGCCGGGATAGGCTTCGGTGACGTCACGCGCCGGCAGCGGCTGCACCACGATGGCCGGACGCACGGCGGGCTTGGGAGGCTCGCCATTACCGCAGGCAGAAAGGGACAGAATGAAGGCAGCAGGCAGCGCGACAGACAGAGCATGGCGGAACATGATGTGTGACCCTTTCGCAAAACGCGGTTGGAATTCTTATACTCCCCAGTATAGTAAAAATACAGAACCCATCAGTCCAGTATTAGAAATGTAAAATCATGTCGCCATCGAACTCATCGAACGGACCGGGTCGCCCCAAGGATCCCGCCAAGCGCCGAGCCATTCTCGAGGCCGCCAAGGAGCTCTTCGTCCGCCATGGCTACGACGGCAGCAGCATGGAGGCCATCGCCGCCGGAGCCGGGGTGTCCAAGCTCACCGTGTACAGCCACTTCACGGACAAGGAGACGCTGTTCGTCGAAGCCGTGCAGGCCAAGTGTGCGGAGAACCTGCCAGAGCTGTTTGCTGAGCCATCGGCCGATGCGCCGCTGGAAAGCCTGCTGCTGAACCTGGCGCGCGGCTTCAATCAGTTGATCAACAGCCCGGAAGCCATTGCGCTGAGCCGGCTGATGATTGCCCAGGGCGGGCAGAACCCGCATCTGTCACAGCTGTTCTTCGACGCCGGCCCGCAACGCGTGCTGGACCAGATGGAACGCCTGCTGGAGCAGGCTCGCCAGCAGGGAAAACTGGCGATGGACAGCCCGCGCCGGGCCGCCGAGCACTTCCTGATGCTGGTGCAGGGCTGCGTGCACTTCCGCCTGATGATCGGTTGCGTGGAGCCGCCGACCGAGGAGGAGTCCGAGGCTCACGCGCAGGAAGTGGTGGCGCTGTTCCTCAAGGCCTTCAGGCCCTGACTCGCGCCGGAGTGCCTTGAGAAGAAGCGAGCTTGCTCGCGAACAGGGCTTCCCGGCGAGTTCGGCGTTAGGCGGGTTTGCGAGCAAGCTCGCTCCTACAAAAGCAAAGCTGCGGCGAAATGTTCTGTAGGAGTTTCTCGGGACCTCGAGCTGGCCGTCAGCCCTTGAGGCTCTTCAGCGGATAGATGTCATAGCGGCTGGACTTGCCTTCCAGGCTGTAGCTGGGCTTCTGCCCCTCGATGATCGGCGCCTTGCGTGGGCGCTTGACCACCACCCGGTGGCTGGCCAGCTTCAGCGCCGCATCCAGCAGCGCCGGCGCGTCCAGGTCGTCGCCCACCAGTGGGCGGAACAGGCGCATTTCCTTCTTCACCAGCGCGCTCTTGTCGCGGTGCGGGAACATCGGGTCGAGGTAGATCACCTGCGGCGCCTCGCCTTCCCAGGCGGCCATGCGCTCGATGGCGTTGCCCTGCAGCAGGCGCATGCGCGCGACGATGGCGCCCACCTCGAAATCCCCGGCGGCACGGGCCAGGCCGTCTTCCAGCAGTGCGGCGATGATCGGTTGGCGCTCGGTCAGGTGCATCTCGCAGCCCAGGGTCGCCAGCACGAAGGCGTCCTTGCCCAGGCCGGCGGTGGCATCCAGCACATGGGGACGCACGCCCTGCTGGATACCCACGGCCTTGGCAATCATCTGCCCGGCGCCGCCGCCGAACTGGCGGCGGTGAGCCGTGGCGCCTTCGAGGAAGTCCACCCGCACCGGGCCGGGCGAGTCCGGCCCCAATTGCAGCAATTGCAGGCCGTTATCGCCCAGTTGCAGGGCGAAGTCCGCATCCCCCTCGCCCATCGGCAGCCCGAGCCGCTGCGCCCACTGCTCGGCGAACGCCTGCCAGGCAGGCGCCAGGGCCTGGACGACGATGCGCGGCGGAGTGAGGACTTCGGTCATGACGGGGCGATCCTGGAAAAAACCGCGATTCTACCGCAGCGCGCAGCCAGCGGGCTCAACGGCAGATCTGCCAGCCGCCCAGGTCGAGGTGAAAATGGTCATGGTGGGCGCGGTTGTAGTCCGGCCCCAGCACAGCGTCGAAGTTGCTGCAGGCGCCGTCGCGCACGGCACGCAGGAAGCGAGCGGCATCGCCCTCCCCCGACCAGTCCCTGGCCACGACGATGCGCCGGCCGTCGGCGAGGCGGAAGGCAGCAATATCCAGCGCGTTGGCGCTCGCGTGCTGGCTGCGGCGGGCATCGGCGCGCCCGTAGATATTGCGGCAGGCAAAACTGCCCAGGTGCTCCACGCCAACGACCGGCTGGCCGTAGACGGCCCTTGCAGCCGGATGCAGCGAGTGCCGCTCGAACAGCGCGAAGCTCACCGCCAGCGGGCAACTGGCGAGGAAGCTGCTGCTCAGCTTTACCTCGGCGGCCTGCACGCGCCAGACGTTCTGCAACGGGCAACCGGCGACCGGCTCGCTGTCGGCCATCGGCTGCGCCTTGAGATCAGAACTCTGCAACGCCAGACGGCACAGGCCGACGTCGTCACGCAGTCGCCAGAGCTTGTAGCGGGTCAGCAGGTTGGGCTCATCGCGCACATCCAGCGGTGCCCAAGGATTCCAGCGAGCTGGCAGGCCCAGCCACTGCTGCTGCACCGATAACGCGAACCCCGCGCAGGCGAGGACGAAAGCGAGCAGCCACCAGCGCAAGCGTCAGCCCCGGAAGAGTCCGTTGATGCGGTCGAAGGGCATGGCGCCGTGCATCGGCTTGAGGTCGCCCTTGGCCAGCGCTTCGGCGCCACTGAAGAAGGCGCCGTAAGCCGCGCGTGCCAGGGTCGAACCGACGCTGACGCGCTTCACCCCCAACGCTGCCAGCTCCTCCAGGCCAAGTTGCACGGCGGGCGAGCCCACCAGCACGTTGACCGGTCGCGGTGCCACGGCGCTGACCACGGCGGCGATTTCCTCGCGGGTTTTCAGGCCCGGCGCGTAGAGCACGTCGGCGCCGGCTTCGGCGAAGGCCACCAGGCGGCGGATGGTGTCGTCCAGGTCGGCACGGCCATGCAGGAAGTTCTCCGCCCGCGCCGCCAGGGTGAACGTGAATGGCAGGGCTCGGGCCGCACGCACGGCGGCGGTAATGCGCTCGACCGCCAGTTCCAGCGGATAGATGGGTGTGTCCGGGCGGCCGCTGGCGTCTTCGATGGAGCCACCCACCAGCCCGCAGGCGGCAGCCAGGCGGATAGTCTCGGCGCAATCGTCAGGCGTATCGCCATAGCCATTCTCCAGATCGGCGGCAACCGGCAACGGCGTCGCCTCGATGATCTGCCGCGCATTGGCCAGGGCTTCGTCGCGACTGACCGCGCCTTCGGCGTCGCGGCGTCCCAGCGCGAAAGCCAGCCCGGCGCTGGTGGTCGCGAGGGCTTCGAACCCCAGGTGGGCAAGCATCTTCGCCGAACCGGCATCCCAGGGGTTGGGCAGGACGAACAGGCCCTCGCGCTGGTGCAGCGCGCGGAAGGCTTCGCCGCGTTGTTGTTGATGGGTCATGGCTGTCTCCTGGCCGAACGGGAAGGAGCAGGTTAGCCCCCTCGCCCGCTCGCCGCCATGCACAGTTGGGGTGTCAGAGCAGGCCGAGCTGCTCCACGTCCGGCTTCGGCGCGAACAGCGCCGGCAAACCCGGAAGGCGCTCGCGCAGCAAGGCATGGAAGCGCTGCGCCTGTTCGGCGGCACGGTGGTTGTCCGGCGTGTGGAGGAAAACGTAGGGCGTCAGGCCCTGCTCGATCCACTCGGCTACCTTGCCGACCCAGGGCGCAAGGTGAACGAGATTAGCGTCCAGGTCCGGCCCACCGATGAAGCGCACCTGCGGGCTGTCGCTGAAGGCCGCCGGGCGCACCGGCACCTTGGGCTTCTTCGACTGTGCGTGCAGCACGGCAGGATCGTCAGACCGGCAGGCAAACAGCGCCCGCGAGTCCAGGCAGATACGTTCTACACCGCGATCCAGCAGCAGCCGGTTGAGCGCCCGCTCCTCCTCGCCCTTGGCAAAGAACGCCGGGTGCCGCACCTCGACGGCAAGGCGACGCTCGGCGAAGGCGTCGAGCCAGGCCGCCAGCTCGCCCAGCCGATCCGGTCCGAAACTGGCCGACACCTGCAGCCACAGCGGCGCGACGCGCTTACCCAGCGGCTTCAGCAGATCAAGGAAGTGCCGCGTGTTCTCCAACTGGCCGCGCAGGTCACCCTCGTGGCTGATATCGCGGGGCAGCTTGGCGCAGAAGCGGAACGTCTCCGGCATGGTCTGCGCCCAGCGCGCGAGGGTATCGGCGTTGGGGCGGGCGTAGAAAGTGGTGTTGCCTTCCACGGCGTTGAACACCTGGGAGTAGAAGCCCAGGGTATCGGCGGGACGCAGGTCGGCGGGATAGAAGGTGCCGCGCCAGGCAGGCTCGTTCCAGGATGGACATCCGAGGAAATACGGCAGTGACATCGAATCAGGCGTAGAGGTCGAGACCGAGGACTTCCTGGCCTTCGTACTGGCCGGCCATGCTGGCGGTGCTGGTGTAGCTGGCCAGCGCCTGGGCAGCACGGGAGCTCAGCGGGCGCTGGTACTCGATGTCTCGCAGGGTCGCCGGCACGCCGTAGCTGCTGGCGCTGGACGATTCGACGCGGCGGGTCTGCGGCTGCGAATCCAGCCCCTGGCTCGCCGAGGTCGGCGCGGGTTGGTCGCGGCGGGCTTCGACGTCACTCTGCACATCCCGATACGGCGTGACCGCAGTACCCGTCCGGGAACCGCGCTCAGGCGTCTGGGATATGGAAGTGAAACCGTCGATACGCATGTCAGAAACTCGGTGGGAATGCGCTCACTCTAGCGAGCGCTCCAGGCTGCGGTCAATTGGCACAGGTCAGGCTTTCTTGGGTGTCGCCACGTTGTCGCGCAGGTAGACGGGCTGCGCGTGCTCTGCGTCAACCGCCTCGCCCCGCGCCCAGGCGAATTCGGCCAGGGTCAGCAGGTCTTCGGCGTGCGGCAGCAGGCTGGCATCGCGGGCGGCAACCTTCACCGCCAGGCGCTCCTCGAAGCCCCAGCCGGTTCCGGAGCCGAACCACGCGCCCTGGGCATCGCGCGGCAGCTCGACGCGCTCGGGCGGCAGCACCGCCTCGGCGCCGGCCAGACGCATCTCGCCCTGCTCCACGCGGTAGCAGCCCCAGTACACCTCGTCCATGCGCGCATCGATGGCCGCGGCTACCTGGGCGGCGCCGTGCTCGCGGTGCGCACGCTGGGCCAATACCGCCAGGTCGGAGATCGGCAGCACCGGCTTCTGCAGAGCGAACGCCAGGCCCTGGACGACGCCGATGGCGATACGCACACCGGTGAAGGCGCCGGGGCCGCGGCCGAAGGCGATGGCGTCGACGGCGGACAGCGCGATGCCGGCCTCGCCGAGGATGTCCTGCACCATGGGCAACAGGCGCTGGGCGTGCAGGCGCGGGATCACCTCATGGCGCACGAACCGACGGCCGTCATGCAGCAGGGCGACGGAACAGGCTTCGGTCGAGGTATCCAGGGCCAGCAGCGTGGGCATGGTGCTTTCCATTAGTCGATAAAAAACGGGCGGGCATTATAAACGCCAAAGGCCCGCATGTGCGGGCCTTTGGCAGACGCGAGAGCGATCAGCTCAGGGCGGCGAGCACCTTGGTGGTGATCTGCTCTACCGAGCCGACACCCTCGACGCGGGTGTACTTCGGGGTGCCTTGGGCGGCGGCCAGCTTCTGGTAGAAATCGACCAGCGGCTTGGTCTGCGAGTGGTAGACCGACAGGCGGTGACGCACGGTGGCTTCCTTGTCGTCTTCGCGCTGGATCAGCTCTTCACCGGTCTCGTCGTCCTTGCCGGCAACCTTCGGCGGGTTGTGCTCGACGTGGTAGACGCGGCCGGAAGCGGCATGCACACGGCGGCCGGCGATGCGGCTGACGATTTCTTCGTCTTCAACGGCGATCTCGACGACGTTGTCGATGGTGACGCCCGCTTCCTTCATGGCCTCGGCCTGGGGAATGGTGCGCGGGAAGCCATCGAACAGGAAGCCGTTGGCGCAGTCGGGCTGGGCGATACGTTCCTTGACCAGGTTGATGATCAGGTCATCGGAGACCAGACCACCGGCGTCCATCACGCTCTTGGCCTGCAGGCCCAGTTCGGTGCCGGCCTTGACCGCTGCACGCAGCATGTCGCCGGTGGAGATCTGCGGAATGCCGAACTTCTCAGTGATGAAGCGAGCCTGGGTACCTTTGCCGGCACCGGGCGCCCCGAGCAGAATCACACGCATCGATATGCTCCTTAATACTTGTTAAGCGAAATCACGGATCCGCCTCTTGGGGCCAATCTCATCGTGCTGGAATGGCGCAGACATGCGCCGAAAGGTTGCTCACGATACACAGCGGTCCCCTGCCAGACAAGCCGGCCATGGGGACTGCGCGAGCCGGTCCCGGGCGCTTGATGGCACCCGGAACAGCCATCAAATTAATCTCATTTGCCGGCTCGGCAATCCACCTTTGGTGGGGGGTGATGTGCCCTCAACCGGTATTGCGCAGCCCCGCGGCGATCCCCGCGACCGTCACCAGCATGGCCTGCTCCAGACCGCCGCAGGCATCGCCGGCGCAGCGTCGCGAGCGGGCCAGCAGCTCGGCCTGGAGCAGGTGCAGCGGGTCCAGGTAGGTATTGCGCACACCAATGGATTCGCGCGTCTCGGCGGCGTGGGCGAGCAGTTGGGACTGCCCGGTCAGCCCCAGCACCACGCGCACCGACTGCGACAATAGGTCGCGTAAATGCGCACCTAATGGTCGCAGTTCCGATTGCACCAGGCGCTCGTCGTAGAGTTGGGCAATTTCCCGGTCAGCCTTGGCCAGCACCATCTCCAGCATGTCGATGCGGGTGGTGAAGAACGGCCACTCCTTGCGCATACGGGACAACAGCGCGCCCTCGCCACGCTCGATGGCCTTGAACAGCGCGTCTTCCCAGCCCAGCCAGGCCGGCAGCATCAGGCGCGTCTGGGTCCAGGCGAAGATCCAGGGGATCGCCCGCAGGCTTTCCACCCCGCCCTCGCGTCGTTTGGCCGGGCGGCTGCCCAGCGGCAGGCGGCCCAGTTCCTGCTCCGGCGTGGCCTCGCGGAAGTAGTCGACGAACTGCGGGTTCTCCCGCACCACCGCGCGGTAGGCGAGCACGCCGTCGGCGGCCAGGCGATCCATCTCCTCGCGCCAGGCCGGCTCGGGCACCGGCGGTGGCTGCAGGGTGGCTTCCAGCACCGCGGCCAGGTAAAGGTTGAGGTTCTGCTCGGCGATGTCCGGCAGGCCGAACTTGAAGCGGATCATCTCGCCCTGTTCGGTGGTGCGGAAACGCCCAGCCACGGAGCCCGGCGGCTGCGAAAGGATGGCCGCGTGGGCCGGACCACCGCCACGACCGACCGTGCCACCACGGCCATGGAACAACAGCAGTTCGACGCCGTGGTTGCGGCAGATGTCCACCAGCGCCTCCTGCGCGCGGTACTGCGCCCAGGCGGCAGCCAGGGTGCCGGCGTCCTTGGCCGAGTCGGAATAGCCGATCATCACTTCCTGCGGTCCGGCCAGGCGGGTGCGGTAGCTGTCGAGGCTGAGCAGGCGGTCGATGCAGGGGCCGGCGTGGTCGAGGTCATCCAGCGTCTCGAACAGCGGCACCACGCGCATCGGCCGCTCCAGCCCGCACTCCTTGAGCAGCAATTGCACAGCAAGCACATCGGATGGATGACCGGCCATGGAGATGACGTAGGAGCCCAGCGACGCTGCCGGCGCCTGCGCCACCACGCGGCAGGTGGCGAGTACTTCGGCGGTCTCGGGGGAAGGTTGGTAGTTCGCCGGCAGCAGCGGGCGACGGCTGGCGAGCTCTTCCAGGAGGAATTCCTGGCGCACGCTTTCGTCCCACTCGGCGTAGTTGCCCAAGCCCAGGTACTCGGTAATTTCGCTCATTGCCCTGGCGTGGCGCGTGGAATCCTGGCGCACGTCCAGCCGGGCCAGGAACAGGCCGAAGGTAGCGGCGCGGCGCAGGGTATCGAGCAAGGCGCCATCGGCGATCACGCCCATGTCGCAATCGTGCAGCGAGCGGTGACAGAGTTGCAGTGGTTCAAGCAGCTCGCGGTTGTCTTGCAGCACCTCGCTGCCGGGCTCTTCGCCGGTATGGATGGCCCGCTCGGCCCAGGCACGGGTGGCACGCAGGCGTTCGCGCAGCTGCTTGAGCAGCGCGCGGTAGGGCTCGGCAAGCTCGCCCACTTCGGCGCGCAGTTCTTCGCTGGCCTGCTGCATGGACAGATCGGCAGCCAGGCTGTCCACGTCGCGCAGGTAGAGATCGGCGGCCATCCAGCGCGCCAGCAGCAGGACCTCGCGGGTGATGGCGGCGGTGACATTGGGATTGCCGTCGCGGTCGCCGCCCATCCAGGAGGCGAAGCGAATCGGCGCGGACTCCAGCGGCAGCCGTTCGCCGAGGGTTTCCTGCAGGGTGCGATCGACGTGGCGCAGGAAGTCCGGCAGCGCGTGCCAGAGGGAATGCTCGATCACCGCGAAGCCCCATTTCGCCTCGTCCACCGGGGTCGGCCGGGTGCGGCGGATTTCGTCGGTGTGCCAGGCCTCGGCGATCAGCCGCTGGAGTTTTTCCTGCACCGCCTGGCGCTCTTCGGGCAACAGGTCGCTGTGGTCACCAGCGGCCAGTTGGCCAGCGATGGCGTCGTACTTCTGAATCAGCGTGCGGCGCGCCACTTCGGTGGGGTGCGCGGTGAGCACCAGCTCGATCTCCAGCTCCGCCACCTGCCGCGCCAGGCCTTCCGCCCCCAGGCCGGACTTTTTCAGACGGCCCAGCAGTTCGGCCAGGACGCGGTTCTCGAAAGGTTCCGGCTCCTTCGGCGTGCGGCGGCGAATGCGGTGGTACTGCTCGGCGATGTTGGCCAGGTTGAGAAACTGGTTGAAGGCGCGCGCCACCGGCAGCAGTTCGTCCTCGCCCAGGCCGTCGAGGGCGGCGGTGAGCTGCTTGGCGCCTTCGGCCGAGCCGCGCCGGGCGGACTTGGCGCCCGTGCGGATCAGCTCGATCTTGTCGAGGAAGCCCTGCCCGTACTGGGCGCGGATGGTCTGCCCGAGCAGTTCGCCAAGCAGGTGAACGTCCTCGCGCAGGCGCGCATCGATATCCGGCATCGCGGTCTCCTTGGAGTGAGAGCGCCCATTGGAAAGGGCCACGCTGAGAGTTTCACAGTGCCGCCAGGTGTGGCGGCTGACAAGCGCTCGACGAACGCCCGCAGTCATGCTCGGACAACGTCTAGGCTGAAAGTTATCCCCATCGTCGGGAAAACCTGCGGCGGCCTCACGAGGGCCGACCGCCACGTAACGACCCTAGAGGTGAACATGAAGATCCGCGAGCTGGTACGCCATTGGGAACAGAACGCCAGGGGGCGCATGACCCACCATCAGTACAGCATTCCGCTGGACGTCGAGACCGCCGCGCGTCTGGCCGCGCTGCACGACATGTACCCCAAGCGCAGCGTCGAGGAGTTGCTGGGAGAACTGGTCAACGCTGCGCTGGAGGAGCTGGAGGCGAGCCTCCCCTACGTGCAGGGGAACAAGGTGGTGGCCCACGACGAACAGGGCGACCCGATCTACGAAGACACAGGCCCGACGCCGCGCTTCCTGGCGCTGTCGCGCAAGTACCTGCATGAACTGACGGAGGCGGAGCACTCCTGAATCGGCATCTGCCGAGGCGCATGGTTTCAGGCTTCAGGAGCACTGCCCTACTGCGGCTGCTTCGGTGCCTGGACGGCCCCTCACCCCAGCCCTCTCCCCCAGGGAGAGGGAGCAGATTGCGCCGGCTGACGCCATGGTTTCATCCTGCTCCATCCGGTCCCCTTTCCCTCCGGGAGAGGGTCAGGGTGAGGACTGCCCCAGTGCAGAAGCATACTGGCGAAGCCGGCCCACCTGCCTTCCTGCACGGACCAATCAATGCCGGCCGTGGACGCCGGGCACGTGCAAATGCCCCGCCTCGGCGCACGCATCGGGAATCACCGAAGGCTCCGCCGGCTGCTCCAGCTCGCGCAGGATACCGCAATCCACGCTGCTGCCCTCGCCCTGGCACTGCGCGCGCAGGTCGCGCAATTGCTGGCTGAGCGACTGCAGTTCGGCGATGCGCACCTCGACGTGGTGCAGGTGCTCGTCGATCAGCCGGTTGGCAGTACCGCAGTCGGACTCGGGGCGGTCGCGCAGGCCGAGGAGGATGCGGATCTCCTCCTGGGTCATGTCCAGCGAACGGCAATGGCGGATGAACGACAGCCGCTCGACGTGGCTGGCGTCGTACTGGCGGTAGTTGCCTTCGCTGCGCGACGGTGCGGGCAGCAGGCCTTCGCGCTCGTAATAGCGAATGGTTTCCACCGGGCAGCCGGTCAGTTTCGCCAGTTCACCGATCTTCATTTTCGACTCCTCGCCAGCAGGTGCTTGACTCTGTAGTTGCTACAGGGTGTGCAATCAGCAGCAACTCGTCAAACAGGAACGGACGACATGACTGCCAATCGCCAGGGCCCGATCATCCACGGCCCCGCCCCAATCCAGGATCAGCACCGCGAACAGGAAGCCGCCGGCTGCTGTGGCTGCGACAAAGGCGCGCTGCTGCGCGCGCCGGCCGCCGAACCTGCGCCGCATGATCACGGCCATGCCCACGATCACGATCACGATCACGATCACGATCACGATCACGATCACGATCACGATCACGATCATCAGCATGAGCACATCGACCCCGCGCAAGCGGCAAGCGCCGTGGCAGGGGCTGCGGCCGGCGAGCTGCGCTGGACCAGCCTGCGCATCGAGGCCATGGACTGTCCCACCGAGGAACGCCTGCTGCGCGACGCACTGGGCCGCGTGCCGACGGTGGAGGACCTCGACTTCAACCTGATGCAGCGCCTGCTGCGCGTGCAGCACCGTTTCGACAGCATCGAGCCGTTGCAGAAGCTGGTGGCGTCCCTGGGCATGCAGGCCGAGCCCGTGGCTGAAAACGCCCCCGTGCCCGCACAACCCGCCCAGCAGAAACCCTGGTGGCCACTGGCGCTGGCCGGTGTCGCGGCGGCAGGTGCTGAGTTCTTCGAGTGGTTCGCCATCGGCCCGCAGTGGCTGGTGGCGGCGCTGGCCATTGCCGCCATCCTTGGCGCGGGACTGCCGACCTACCGCAAGGGCTGGATCGCCCTGAAGAACCGCAATCTCAACATCAATGCCCTGATGAGCATCGCCGTGACCGGCGCCATGCTGATCGGCCAGTGGCCGGAAGCGGCCATGGTCGCCGTGCTGTTCGCCATCGCCGAACTGATCG
This sequence comes from Pseudomonas sp. AU12215, assembly GCF_001675465.2. NCBI lineage: Bacteria > Pseudomonadati > Pseudomonadota > Gammaproteobacteria > Pseudomonadales > Pseudomonadaceae > Pseudomonas > Pseudomonas sp. AU12215. The sequence continues at coordinate 32,042 of NZ_MACM02000170.1, read as the reverse complement.
AGGCCAAGTCGCTGGATCGCGCGCGCAACGCCATTCGCGGCCTGCTGCAGCTGGCGCCGGAACAGGCGACGGTACAGGTGGACGGGCAATGGCAGGAAGTCTCCGCCAAGTCCGTCGCTCTCGGCGCTCGGGTGCGGGTGCGCCCCGGCGAGCGCATCGCCCTGGACGGCGAGGTGCTCGACGGCCGCTCCAGCGTCAACCAGGCACCCATCACCGGCGAGAGTCTGCCGGTGGAAAAACAGGCCGGCGACACCCTGTTCGCCGGCACCATCAACGGTGAAAGCGCGCTGGAATACCGCGTCACCCGCGTAGCCGACGACAGCACCCTGGCACGCATCATCCATGCGGTGGAAGAAGCCCAGGGCTCGCGGGCGCCGACCCAGCGCTTCGTCGACCAGTTCTCCCGCCTCTACACCCCGGCGGTGTTTCTCATCGCCATCGCCACTGCGCTGCTGCCGCCGCTGTTCTTCGGCGGCGCCTGGCTCGACTGGGTCTACCGCGCGTTGGTGCTGCTGGTGATCGCCTGCCCCTGCGCACTGGTCATCTCCACTCCGGTGACCATCGTCAGCGGCCTGTCGGCGGCGGCTCGCCTGGGCATCCTGATCAAGGGCGGGGTGTTCCTGGAAATGGGCCGCTCGTTAAGCTGGATCGCCCTCGACAAGACCGGCACCCTCACCGAAGGTCGCCCGCGCCAGACCGATTTCACCGCCCTGCGGGAGACCGCCGCCGGCGACGTGCGCGCACTGGCCGCCAGCCTCGCTGCTCGCTCGGATCACCCGGTCTCGCACGCCGTGGCCCAGGCCGCCGAAGCGGACAATATCGCGCTGTACAGCGTCGGCGAGCTGACCGCCCTGCCCGGCCGCGGCGTGAAAGGCGAGATCGACGGTCGCACCTACCACCTGGGCAACCACCGCCTGGTGGAGGAGCTGGAGCTGTGCTCGAAGGAGCTGGAAGAGCGCCTCGACGCCCTCGAACAGCAAGGCAAGACGGTCATCGTGCTGCTCGATGGGCAAGGTCCGCTGGCGCTGTTCGCCGTGGCCGACGGCGTGAAGGAGACCAGCCGCGAAGCCGTCGCCCAGCTGCATGAACTGGGCGTGAGGACGCTGATGCTGACCGGCGATAACCCACACACCGCCGCCGCCATCGGCGCCCAGGTGGGCATCGACGAAGCACTGGGCAACCTGCTACCCGAGGACAAGCTGCGCGAGGTAAAGCAGCGCCAGGAAGGTGGCAAGCGAGTGGGCATGGTCGGCGACGGCATCAACGACGCTCCCGCCCTGGCACGCGCCGACATCGGTTTCGCCATGGGCGCGGCGGGCACCGATACGGCCATCGAAACCGCCGGCGTCGCGCTGATGGATGACGACCTGCGCAAGCTGCCGTCCTTCATTCGCCTGTCGCGCCAGACCCACCGCGTGCTGATCCAGAACATCACCCTCGCGCTGGGCATCAAGGCGGTGTTCCTTGCCCTCACCCTGGCCGGCGAAGGCACCCTGTGGATGGCGGTTTTCGCCGACATGGGCGCCAGCCTGCTGGTCGTGTTCAACGGCCTGCGATTACTGCGTCATCGCGGCTGATTCCAGTGGATCGTCGCCAATGCCCGCCCATACGGCGGGCATTTTTTTTGAACCCCCTGACAAAACCCTTAGTCCCCTAATCAGATGCCCACGAAGCCGCAGACCCGCGCGGCAGGCATCCACCGGCACTCGAATCGCCGAGGGAACCCTTTACCAAACGTCAGAGGATTCATCCAATGGAACTGAAATCTCAGAGCGCTCGAACCGTCCCGACCGCCTCCACCCGCGCTTCCCTGCGCCTCAGCCTGCTCGCCCTTGGCAGCGCCGCGCTGCTGGCTGGCTGCGCCGGCAACCCGCCCAGCGAACAGATGGCCGTCACCGAATCGGCGGTTAACGCCGCCGTCAGCTCAGGTGGACCGGAATTCGCCCCGGTCGAAACCAAGAATGCCCAGGACAAACTCGCCCAGGCGCGCATCGCCCTGAACGACAAGGAATACGACCAGGCCAAGCGCCTGGCGCAGCAGGCCGAATGGGACGCTCGCGTGGCCGAGCGCAAGTCGCAGGCCGTGAAGGCGCAGAACAACGTCAAGGACGCCCAGCAGGGTGTGATGGAGCTGCGTCAGGAAGGTCTGCAGCAGGCCCAGTGATCCCGCCCCTACGTCCGGTCATATAAGGAATTCCGACATGAACAAGCTCATCGTACTGCCCGCCGTCTCGACCCTCGCCCTGGCCCTCGCCGCGTGCTCCACACCGCCCAACGCCAACCTGGAGAAAGCCCGCAGCGACTTCCAGGCGCTGCAGGCCGAGCCCCAGGCCACCCAGCAGGCCGCGCTGGAAACCAAGGACGCCGGCGATTGGCTGGCCAAGACCGACAAAGCCTACCGCGACGGCGCCGACCAGAAGGACGTCGACCAGATGGCCTACCTGACCCAGCAGCGCATCGAGCTGGCCAACCAGACGGTGGCCCTGCGGGACGCCGAGGATCAGTTGAAGAACACCTCGGCCCAGCGCGCCCAGGCCCGCCTGGATGCCCGTACCGCACAGCTGAACAAGCTCAAGGGCGAGTTGAACGCCAAGCAGACCTCGCGCGGGACCATGGTGTCCTTCGGCGATGTGTTGTTCGACCTCGACCGCGCCGAGCTGAAACCTGGCGCCATGGGCAATGTGCAGAACCTCGCCGGCTACCTGCAGCAGAATCCGGAACGCAAGGTCATCGTCGAGGGCTACACCGACAGCAGCGGCTCGTCCTCCTACAATCAGAGGCTCTCCGAGCGTCGCGCGGACGCCATTCGCCTGGCGCTGCTGAGCCAGGGTGTCACCTCCGATCGCGTCGTTTCTCGCGGTTACGGCAAGGAGTACCCGGTGTCGAGCAACGCCACTCCGGCCGGCCGTGCCATGAACCGCCGCGTCGAGGTGACCATTTCCAATGACGCCAACCCGGTGCAGCCGCGTTCGGCGGTAAGCGGCACTTATTGATCCTTCGGGAGACAGCGCTCTTGTAGGATGGCGTGGAGCGAAGCGATACCCTTCGAGCACTGCATCAACAGCATGCGAATCGCTCCGCTCCACCCGTCCTACGACCTGCGTTCCCTGTTGGAGCGGGCCAAGCCCGCGACCATGGGCATTTATTCAGGCCAGCAGGCGCCGGTAAAGCTCGGCCATCTCGGCCGAGAAAGGCACCAGCACCACTTCCTTCAGCGAACTTCCTTCACCGCGCGGACGACGCAGTTCGTCCACGGCGACCCGCGCCGCGGCTTCGGCGGGATAACCGTAGATACCGGTACTGATGGCAGGAAAGGCGATGCTGGCGAGGCCGTTGCCTTCGGCCAGTTGCAGGCTGTTGCAGTAGCACTGGGCAAGCACCTCGGGCTCGCCGTGCTCACCGCCGCGCCAGACAGGCCCGACAGTGTGTATGACGTAGCGCGCCGGCAGGCGGAAGCCGGGAGTGATCTTCGCCTGGCCGGCCTTGCAGCCACCCAGCGGGCGGCAGGCGTGGACCAGATCCGGGCCCGCGGCCCGGTGGATTGCGCCGTCGACGCCACCACCGCCCAGCAGCGAACTGTTGGCGGCGTTGACGATGACGTCGACGTCGAGGCGGGTGATGTCGCCCTGCCAGATGCGGATCTCGGGATGGCTCATGACCTTCCTCCCTCAGTCCGCCGGGTCAGGGCCGACCGTCACTTGGTTTCTTGCGGAGTCTGCTCACCCATGCAGCGCACGGCGCGCTTGCGGCCGTCGACCAGCACACCGGTCAGGCCCTTCTGGGTCATGTCGAACATCACCAGCACGCCGTCGATGCACTGCGCCTGCTGGTCGGCCGGATCGAGGGAAAGTTTGGTGTCCTGGCCGGGGATGCTCTTCAGCAGGGTGAACTGGGTCAGCTCCAGGGCGTCCTCGGGCTTGGCAAAGTGCAGGTAGCCGTAATACCAGAGCGTGCCGACCGAGACGAAGATGGTGGCGATGACAGTGAGGATGTAGGAGATCGGGTTGCGGTCGTTCATGGGGTGCCTTGTTGTTTCGGGTCCGCCTGCGATTCCTGTGGCTTCGCCGGAGAGGGAGAGTTCGGGACTTCGGCCAACCGGCGCAGGCCGGTGAAGTGCTGCGGATCGTCAAGGAAGCGCAGCATCACTTCGCGCCACACCGGCTCCCCGAAGGTTTCCACGTGATTGCCGCGTGTCAGCTGGAAGACCTTGGGCGGCGGCGCGGCCTTGTAGAGGGTCAGGCCGTTGTCCAGGGGCACAATGGTATCGTCGATGCTGTGGAAGAACAGCACGGGTGCGCCAGAAAGTCGCGGCATGGAGCGGATCGCGCTATCGCCGTCGGGCACCAGCCAGGACAGCGGCACCTGCAGCGGCCAGGTCAGCCAACTGGTGCTAAGGGTGTACTGCGCCACATCGCGGTAACTGGCCGGCACGCCATCGAGCACCACGGCATTCAACTTCTTCTGCCGCTCAGGGTGCATGCCCAGGTAATGCACCGCCATGGCGCCGCCCAGGCTCTGGCCCAGCAGGATCACCGGTTTGCCCTGCACCTCCGGTGCCTTGTCCAGCCAGGCGAAGGCGGCGTCGATGTCCTGGTAGATTGCCGGCAGGCTCGGCTCGCCCTCGGACTTGCCGTAACCGCGGTAATCCAGCATCAGCACCTGGTAGCCCTGCTCCGGCAGCCAGTACGCGCCGCCCAGGTGCCACGCCATGTTGCCGCCATTGCCGTGCAGGTGCAGCACGGTGCCCCTGACCGGCACGCCCGCTTTCGCCGGCAACCACCAGCCGGCGAGCTTAACGCCATCGGCGGTGGTGAACGTGAGGTCGCGGAACTCCAGTTTGGCCCGCGCGGGCGTGATGGCGACGTCATCGCTGGGGTAGAACAGCAGCGAGCTGCAACCGCTGAGGGCTACCAGCACTGCCAGCGCGGCGGCCTTGAAGCATCGGATCATCGGCAAGTCATCCTTGGGAGCTTCCTTCAAATGGATCAGCAATGGCGCGCTATCAAAGCCCCTCTCCCCCGCCCTCTCCCTGAAGGGAGAGGGAGCTATCCGTGTCGCCTGACGCTATAGGATGTCATCCTGCACCGAACGATCCCCTCTCCCTTCGGAGCGGGGTGTGTAGCCCGGGTTAGGGAGAGGGCGTGTCCAGCCGCACGCCATGCCGTCCAATCGTTAGAGGATATTGGCGTAGTCCGCCTCGATGCGGTCGAGGCTGAGGTGGTTGAGGAAGTTGGAGAAACACATCCACGCCGACAGTGCGTTGAGGTCGCGGAACTGCGGCGGCAGGTACTTGGGCGGCACCACCAGGCCCTCGTCCACCAGTTGGCGCAGGGTGCGCATGTCTTCCAGGGTGGCCTTGCCGCAGAACAGCAGCGGGATCTGCTCCAGCTTGCCCTTGCGCACGGCGAGCTGGATGTAGTTGTAGATCAGGATGAAGCCCTTGAGGTACGACAGGTCCTTGGTGAACGGCAGGCCCGACGGCGTCGAACCGCGGAACACCCGGCTGGCGTTCTGGTAGCTGCTTTCCGCGCTGTAGTTCTGCTCGCGGTAGAAGTTGAACACTTCCAGGAAGTCCGCCCCCTCCTCCGCCATGTGGATGGCGCGGGTGCGGTTGGTGAGCTTGCGCAGGCGGGTCGGGTAGGAGGCGAAGGCGATCACTTCCATCAGGATCGCCAGGCCTTCCTGGGTCACGGTGGACGACGGCGGGCCCTTGGCGAGGAAGGTGCAGATCGGCTGGTTGAGGCCATTGAGCGTGGTGCCGACGTGCACCAGGCCTTCGTGGACTTCCAGCGCGCGCACGTCGCGCTCGTTGAACATGGCGTCGGCACGCACCTTGATGTAATCGGCGCCGGCCGCCGCGTCAGCGACGATGCCGTCGGACTCGAAGACGCGGATGGTGTCTTCCTTGCCGTCGAAGACCTTGTTCAGGCGCTCCTGCAACATCCGCACCGCGTCGCTGGCGGTAAGGGTCTTGGGTTCGTCCTTGAGGTCGCCTCGGTCGGCGATGTTGTTCAGGTAGTCCGAGAGCATCAGGCCCAGGTCGGCCAGGGTCGGGTCGCCGGCATGAAAAGCATCGGAGGCCGAGCCGTAGAGCTCCTGGGAAATCAGCCCGAAGTCCTGGGTGCCGCGTGCTTCGAGCATGCGGATGACCATGCGATATTCCTTGCACATGCGCCGCATGATCTGCCCGACCGGATTGAACTGCCCCAGGTGGCGGGTAATGTCGCGCTCGATGTTCTGGAATTCCTGCTTCTTCGCGCTGCTGTCGAAGGACAGTGGGCGACTGTCGTAGTAGCTGCGGTCGACCTTGGGCGCATGCTTGCCGCGGCCCTTGAGGAAGTCGTCGCGGATGCTGTCATCCCACTTGATGGCATCGAGTACGCGGATCGGTGTCTGCGCCTCGACGATCCGGTCGGACAGGCTGCGGATGATCTGCTGGTACTCGTTGGGCGTGGACTTCTTGCGCCGTGGGGTCATTGCTTTTCTCCCGGGGTCACGCGCGAGAAGCGCAGCGCTTCGACGAACACGTCGGAATTGGCCGGATCATTCAGGTAGGCGATGACGTCGGCGAGCGGGCTGCTCACCAGCGCACCGGCACCCTGCTCGGTGTCGACCTTCTCGCCCTTGAGCGCGCCTTCCTTCATGTCCTGCAGGATATGCTCGACATCCAGGTTATAGATCACCAGTTCGTCCTTGTCGGTGATCTCGAAGCCGGCCAGGGCGAAGTTGCCGCCCATGCTCTTCGGCAACCCGGCCGAGAGGTACCAGCGACTGCCGTGATGGGCGACGGTGAAGCCGAAGTCCTCGACACTGTCGGTGTTGTCCTTGCTGTCGACGTAGCTGAGCGCACGGTAGAGGTTGGAGCCGGAGCGGGTGACCTCGAGGAACTGCTCCTCGCCGTACTCGTCCACACGTGACCACTGGCCCAGCAGGTGAGCCGGCGCGGGCTCGTTGGCCGGAATCGGGTCCTTGAACGTCACCAGACAGCCACTGAGCAGGCAGATGCTCAACAGCAGCAGTGCACGCCAGACTTTCATCACGCCCTCCTTAGGTCCGGATGCCTTTGCATGCGATGCGCCAAGGCGTCCAGAGTTCCGACACGAAAACCCCGCCGGATGGCGGGGTTGGAATGCAGCAGCCGGGGCTACAGGCCCATCACCAGATCGAGATAGCGGCTAAGGATGGCACGCATTTCCTCGGTCTGCAGGTGGTCGGCGCCGTCCAGCAGGCCCTGATACTCCATCTGCAGGATGATGGCCGTCAACACCCGGGCATCCTGCTCGGGCTGCTTTGAACCGAGCACTTCGAAGAAATGCACCACGCCCAGGGAAAGAATCCGCCGGTGGCGCTGCGCCAGATCGCTGAGGCTGGGGTTGAGCAGCGCCTCCTGGCGGAAGGCCTGTTCGGCCAGCAGGTGCTCGCGGCGTTCGTTGAGCTGGACCATGACGTACTGGATCGCCAGCTCGACGATATTCGCGGTCAGCTCCCGGCGCGCCTGTGGGTCGTCCTGGGCGAGGCCGGCGGCCATGGCCTGGAGGTCACCCTCGACGCTGCCCCAGAAGGTCGACAGGGCTTCGGCGCTACGCTCGACGAAGAGCGCGAAGGTATCGGTGATGAGGTCCTGGATGTCCTTGAAGTAGTAGGTGGTGGCGGACAGCGGCACGCCGGCCTCGGCGGCCACGGCACGGTGGCGTACGGCGCGGACGCCATCGCGCACGATGATCCGCAGGGCGGCGTCGAGGATCGCCTGGCGGCGCTGCTCGCTGCCCTGGCGGCTGGCCTTGCGGCCCTGGTATTTGACACTTTCGGCGATGGCGCTGGCGACTTGCGCGGCACTGTCTCGCGGGGACACTGGGGTCACGGGCATTACCTCCGACGGCGCGGCCTGATGGCGCATTGTTCGAGCTTTTCTGTGGGAAAACAATCGCCGCCATGCGGCTGCGACACCGGCGCACGAAGCAGGCCGCGAGGCAGAGCAGGCGGCAGGGAGTCAGGCCTGGGTGTATGACGTGCCACATAGCGCACGAGCCACGGGAGTGACATGCATTTCGTCGGACGATCCTACAAGAACCGCCCGACCTCGGAAACGCACGGAGGGCCCGTGTCGCCCGTCCGCCCGATCGACGCAAAAACGAAAAAGGCCGCCCAGTGGGCGGCCTTTTTCGCTGACTCCTGCGCTTACGCCTGCGGGCGCATATGCGGGAACAGGATGACGTCGCGGATCGACGGCGAGTTGGTCAGCAACATCACCAGGCGGTCGATACCGATGCCTTCGCCGGCGGTGGGCGGCATGCCGTATTCCAGCGCGTTGACGAAGTCGGCGTCGTAGTGCATCGCCTCGTCGTCACCGGCGTCCTTCTCCTTCACCTGCAGCATGAAGCGCTCGGCCTGGTCTTCGGCGTCGTTGAGCTCGGAGTAGGCGTTGGCGATCTCGCGGCCACCGATGAACAGCTCGAAGCGGTCGGTGACGCTCGGGTCGTTGTCGTTGCGGCGCGCCAGCGGGGAGACTTCGAACGGATACTGGGTGATGAAGTGCGGCTGCTCCAGCTTGTGCTCGACCAGCTCTTCGAAAATCATCACCTGCAGCTTGCCCAGGCCTTCGTGGCCGAGAACCTTGGCGCCGGCCTTCTTGGCGATGGCGCGGGCCTTCTCGAGGTCGTTCAGATCAGCCGCGGTGAGTTCCGGGTTGTACTTGAGGATGGCATCGAACACGGACAGGCGGGCGAACGGCTCGCCGAAGTGGAAGACCTTGTCGCCGTAGGGCACGTCGGTGCTGCCGAGCACCGCCTGGGCCAGCTCGCGGAACAGCTCCTCGGTCAGGTCCATGTTGTCTTCGTAGTCGGCGTAGGCCTGGTAGAACTCGAGCATGGTGAACTCGGGGTTGTGCCGGGTCGAAACGCCTTCGTTACGGAAGTTGCGGTTGATCTCGAAGACCTTCTCGAAGCCACCGACCACCAGGCGCTTGAGGTACAGCTCCGGGGCGATACGCAGGAACATGGCCATGTCCAGCGCGTTGTGGTGGGTTTCGAAGGGCTTGGCCGCCGCGCCGCCGGGGATGGTCTGCAGCATCGGGGTTTCCACTTCGAGGAAGCCGCGATCGGAAAGGAAGCGACGGATGTGGGCGATGACCTGCGAACGCACGCGGAAGGTGTGGCGGGTTTCTTCGTTGACGATCAGGTCGACGTAGCGCTGGCGGTAGCGCTGCTCGGTGTCGGTCAGGCCGTGGTGCTTGTCCGGCAGCGGGCGCAGGGACTTGGTCAGCAGGCGCACGCTGGTCATCTCGACGTACAGGTCGCCCTTGCCGGAACGGGCCAGGGTGCCTTCGGCGCCGATGATATCGCCCAGGTCCCAGGTCTTGATCTCGGCCAGGGTTTCTTCCGGCAGGGTCTTGCGGTTCACGTAGGCCTGCAGACGGCCGCTGCTGTCCTGCAGGACGATGAACGAACCACGGTTGAGCATGATGCGACCGGCGACCTTGACCGGGATGGCGGCTGCTTCCAGCTCTTCCTTGGTCTTGTCGGCGTACTGTTTCTGCAGGTCCGCGAAGTAGTCGGCGCGGCGGAAGTCGTTGGGGAAGGCAATGGCCTTGGCCTCACGCACGGCGGCAAGCTTTTCCTTGCGCTGGGCAATCAGCTTGTTTTCTTCCTGTTGCAGGTCGTGCTGGTCGAGTTGTTGGTCGCTCATGGTCGTCTATCTGCCTGGCGTCTTGATCAATATGGGGTTACTGGCAGGGCTCGCCGTATGGCGAGCCCTGCAGGGTGGTGCTGTTTACAGGCCTTGTTTCAGGCTGGCTTCCAGGTATTCGTTGAGGTCGCCGTCGAGCACCTTGTCGCAATCGCTGCGTTCCACGCCGGTACGCAGGTCCTTGATACGCGACTGGTCGAGCACGTAGGAACGGATCTGGTGGCCCCAGCCGATATCGGACTTGGTGTCTTCCAGCGCCTGCGAGGCGGCGGTGCGTTTCTGCATCTCCTGCTCGTACAACCGGGCCCGCAGCATCTTCATGGCGGTGTCCTTGTTGGCGTGCTGGGAGCGTTCGTTCTGGCACGCCACCACGGTGTTGGTCGGCACGTGGGTGATACGCACCGCGGAGTCGGTGGTGTTCACGTGCTGACCGCCCGCGCCGGAGGAGCGGTAGGTGTCGATGCGCAGGTCGGCCGGGTTGATCTCGATCTCGATGTTGTCGTCGATTTCCGGCGAGACGAACACTGCGGTGAACGAGGTGTGGCGACGGTTGCCGGAGTCGAACGGGCTCTTGCGCACCAGTCGGTGCACGCCGATCTCGGTGCGCAGCCAGCCGAAGGCGTACTCGCCCTTGATGTGCACAGTGGCGCCCTTGATGCCGGCGACTTCGCCCTCGGACAGCTCGACGATCTCGGCATCGAAGCCGTTCTTGTCGGCCCAGCGCAGGTACATGCGCAGCAGCATGTTGGCCCAGTCCTGGGCTTCGGTGCCGCCGGAGCCGGCCTGGATGTCCAGGTAGGCGTTGTTGGGGTCCATCTCGCCGCTGAACATGCGGCGGAACTCGAGCTTCTCGAGGATCTCGCGCAGGCGCTGGACTTCGGCCTCGACGTCGGCCACGGCGCCTTCGTCATCCTCTTCGACCGCCATGTCGAGCAGGTCGCGGGAGTCGGCCAGACCGCCGGTGAGCTCGTCGAGGGTCTCGACGATCTGCGCCAGCATGGCGCGCTCGCGGCCCAGGTTCTGGGCGTATTCGGGCTTGTTCCAGACCGCCGGGTCTTCCAGCTCGCGGTTGACTTCAATCAGACGATCATGTTTCAGATCGTAGTCAAAGATACCCCCGAATCGACTGGGTACGGTCGGTGAGGTCCTTGATGCTGTTGAGGATCGGTTGGATTTCCATGGCGGGCATCTCTCACGGGTAAAGGGCGTAGAAAAGCCGGCAAGTATACGTGATTTTTCGCCGCCTTTTCAGGCTTTGCGACAAAGCACGCCCACCGTTTTCGCGCCCTCCCCGCCCGTTCAGCCGGCGATGGCCACCTGGTTGCGTCCGCCGTGCTTGGCGTTGTAGAGCGCCTGGTCAGCCAGTTCGATGAGCTGGCGGCAGGCCTGCCCGGCCTGGGGGATCAGCGTCGCCACACCGATACTGATGGTCAGCGACGAGCCCGGAGTGGGCAGTTCGTGGCGGATATTCAGGTCCTGCACCAGGCGCCGCAGCTTCTCGGCGAGCAGGCGTGCGCCGCCGGGCGAGGTGTTGGGCAGGACCATGACGAACTCCTCGCCGCCGTAGCGCGCCGGCAGGTCCGAGGGGCGGCTGGCGCTGGCGCGGATCGCCCCGGCCACCTGGCGCAGCGCCTCGTCGCCCTGCACGTGGCCGAAGGTGTCGTTGTAAGCCTTGAAGTGATCCACGTCGATCAACAGGATCGACAGCTGGGTCTGCTCGCGCAGGCCGCGGCGCCACTCCATTTCCAGGTATTCGTCGAAGTGCCGGCGGTTGGACAGCCCGGTCAGGCCGTCGGAGTTCATCAGCCGCTGCAACACCAGGTTGGTTTCCAGCAACTGCTGCTGGCTCTCGCGCAGGGCTCGGTAGGCCTCGTCGCGCTGCTGCAGGGCGAGGTAAGAACGCGAGTGGTAGCGCACGCGGGCGATCAGCTCAATGGCGTCGGGCAGCTTGACCAGGTAGTCGTTGGCGCCGGCGCTGAACGCCGCGCTCTTCACCGCCGGGTCTTCCTTGGTCGACAGCACGATGATCGGCAGGTCGCGGGTGGCCGGGTTGCCGCGGTACTCGCGTACCAGCGAGAGGCCATCGGCGCCGGGCATCACCAGGTCCTGGAGGATCACCGTGGGTTTGATCTGAATGGCCAGGGCAATGGCCTGGTGCGGATCGGAGCAGAAATGGAAGTCGATGCCAGGGTCGTCCGCCAGCGCGCGGCGCACGGCCTCGCCGATCATCGGCTGGTCATCGACCAGCAGCACCATCACAGCGGAATCGCCTGGGGTGTTCACGGGGTAGTCACTCGTCAAAGGGTTCATCTGATGGGGCTCCGTAGCCGGCACTCAGGCGCAGACTTCAGCGAGTCTTCGGGCGATGTCGCCCAGCGCGCGAATCTCCACGGCGGCGCCGATCGCCGCCGCAGCCTTGGGCATACCGTACACGGCGCTGCTGGCCTGGTCCTGGGCCAGCGTCAAAAAGCCGCGTTCGCGCATGCGTTTCAATCCCTCGGCGCCGTCCCGGCCCATGCCGGTGAGCAGCACGCCAACGGCGTCGCCAGGCCAGTACTCCACCACACTGTCGAAGAACACATCGATCGAGGGCCGATAGATGTGGCCACTGGGCTGGGCGGTGTAGGCCAGCTCGCCGCCCTTGACCAGGCGGATATGGTGATTGGTGCCGGCCAGCAGCACGCAGCCCGGCTGCGGCGGCTCGCCGTTGCGGGCCAGGCGCACCGGAATCGTCGATTGGGTCGAGAGCCACTCGGCCATGCCGGCGGCAAACACCTCGTCGACATGCTGGACGACCACAATGGCCGCCGGGAAATCCGCCGGCAGACGGGCGAACAGATCGGCCAGCGCCGCCGGGCCGCCCGCCGAGGAGCCGATGGCGATCAGCTTGCGCGCCCCCGAACCCTTGCGCGCCGGCGCCGCGCTGGCGGTCGGGCGGCTGTCGAGCGGGGCGTTGAGCCAGGCCAGGTTCTGCAGTTTTCGCAGCAGCGGCCGAGCCGCCTCGGCAGGGTCTCCGGAGCCCATGGCCGGGGTGTTCACCGCGTCCACGGCGCCATTGCCCATGGCGTCGAACACGCGGCTCATGTTCTGCTCCAGGTCCACCGTGACGACGATGATCGCGCAAGGGCTCTGGGCCATGATCCGGCGGGTCGCCTCGACGCCATCCATCACTGGCATCAGCAGGTCCATGAGGATCACGTCGGGCTTCTGCGCGGCGCACATCTCCAGCGCTTCGGCGCCGTTGGCGGCGACCCAGACGACGCGGTGCGCCGGCTCGAACGCGAGCGCGCGGCGCATCGCCTCCACCGCCAGGGGCATGTCGTTGACTATCCCTATCTTCATCCCTGCGCACTCCCGATCAGGTCGACCACCGCATCCAGCAGGGCCTCGTCGTGGAAGCTGGCCTTGGCCAGATAATAGTCGGCGCCGGCATCCAGGCCGCGTCGACGATCTTCTTCGCGGTCCTTGTAGGACACCACCATCACCGGCAGCGATTGCAGGCGGGTGTCGCGGCGGATCAGGGTCACCAGCTCGATACCGTCCATGCGCGGCATGTCGATGTCGGTGATGACCAGGTCGAAATGCTCCGAGCGCAGGGCGTTCCAGCCGTCCATGCCGTCCACCGCCACAGCGACATCGTAGCCACGGCCCAGCAGCAGCTTACGCTCCAATTCACGCACGGTGAGCGAGTCGTCCACCACCAGCACGCGCTTGCGCGCCGGGCCGGCGAGGCGCCCGGTAGGGTCGATGCGTTCGAGCCGGCCGGTAGCCAGGAGCTTCTCCACCGAGCGCAGCATGTCCTCGACGTCGAGGATCAACACCGGCGTGCCGTCATCCAGCAGCGCACCGGCGGAAACGTCCTGCACCTTGCCCAGCCGCGCGTCCAGCGGCACCACCACCAGGGTGCGCTCGCCGATGAACTTCTCCACCGCCACGCCATAGGCACTTTCGCGGTCACGGATCACCACCACCGGAATCTCGTCCGGCGTAGCTTCGCCATCGGGGCGCTGCAACAGTTGGCTGGCGGACACCAGCCCGACATGCCGACCTTCGTGCCAGAACTGCTGGCGGCCTTCGAGCTGGACGATCTCGTCCGGCGCCAACCGGCGCATGCGTTCGATGTGCGCCAGCGGGAAGGCATAGGTCTCGCCACCGATGGTGACGACCAGACTGCGCACCACGGACAGCGTCAGCGGCACTTCCAGGTGGAAGCGCGCGCCCTGCCCGCGCACCTGCTCCATGCGGATGCCGCCGCGCAGCTGGCGCACCATGTGCTGCACGGCGTCCAGGCCGACACCGCGGCCGGACACCTCGGTGACCTGCTCGCGCATGCTGAAGCCGGGCAGGAACAGGAAGCTCAGCAGCTCGTCCTCGGTGAGGCGCGCCACGGTTTCCTCGGTGGACAGCTGGCGGCGGACGATGGCGCTGCGCAGGCGGTCGAGGTCAACACCGCCGCCGTCATCCTGCAGCTCCAGGACCAGCATGCCAGCGTGATGGCGAGCCAGCAGCTGGATGCTGCCCTGTTCCGGCTTGCCGGCGCGGGCGCGTACCTCGGCGGATTCGATACCGTGGTCGACGGCGTTGCGCAGCAGATGAGTGAGCGGCGCCTCGAGTTTTTCCAGCACATCGCGGTCGACCTGGGTCGTCGCGCCATGCACGTCGAGGCGCACGGCCTTGCCCAACGAGCGGCCGAGATCGCGGACCATCCGCGCCTGCCCGGACAGCACGTCGGAGAACGGTCGCATGCGGCAGGACAATGCGGTGTCGTAGAGCGACTGCGCGCGCTGGCCGGCCTTGAAGCTGAATTCGTCCAGCTCGGCGATCTGCTCGCTGAGCAGTTGCTGGCACTCGCCGACCAGGCGGCGCGCGTCGGCCAGATAAGCCTGCGCCTCGGCGTCGAGATTGGCCGTGCTGGCGGCGTCGCGGGCGCCATCCAGGACGCGGCTGGCACTGGCCTGGATGCGCTTGAGGCGCTGCAGGGAATCGAGCAGCGGCTTGAGGCGCTGGGACTCCACCAGCGACTTGCTGGAATAGTCGAGCAGTTGGTTGAGGCGCTCGGCGGTAACCCGCAGCACGCGTTCGCCGGCTTCATCGCTGTCGCTGGAGCGGCGACGGGGTGCCGGCTCGGCGGGCGCGGCAAGCGGCGTGGGCGATTCAGTAGCCGCCTCAATGGCGACGGGGGCCGGCTCGACCGGCATGGCAACGGGAGGCGCCGGCGGTGCCGGGGTCTTTCCGGAAAGCAGCGCCTGCAGGCGTTCGACCATGGCCGGCACGCCCTGCTGGGCCTGCTCCGCACGCTCGGGCTGGGCGTCGGCGATGTGCAGGAGGATATCGGTGCCGGCCAGCAGCGCGTCGATATGCCCGGAGGTCAGCCGCAGGCGGCCCTCCTGGGCGCCGACCAGGCAGTCCTCCATCACATGGGCGACCTGCACGCCGGCATCCAGCCCGACGATCCGCGCCGCGCCCTTAAGCGAGTGCGCCGCGCGCATGCAGGCTTCGAGCTGGTCGGCCTGGGTCGGGTTGCGCTCCAGCGCCATCAGGCCCTGCACCAGCACCTGCGTCTGAGCCTCCGCCTCCAGGCGGAACAGCTCCAGCATCGATGCGTCCTTCATCTGGTCCGGGGTCATGCGAGGCTCCGGGTGGCGGCATCGAGCAGGGCTTCCTGATCGAGCAGGCGGATGCTGCGGCTGCGCCACAGCATCACGCCGCGGGTAAAGCGATCGGTGGCCGCGTGGTTCTGGGACGAAGCTTCGACTATGGCGCCCTCGTCCAACTCATGGATGCCTTCCACCTCGTCCACCGGCGAGATGATCGGCCCGCCAACGGCCGCCAGGATCAGCATGCGCGGCACGACGCGGGCGTCGTCACGAGTGGCCGTACGATTGTCGAGGCCGAGCAGCTCGCCCAGGGAAATGCACGCCACCAGGGTGCCACGCACATTGGCCACGCCCAGCAGCGCTGGCGAGCGCTGGTGCGGCAGCGAGTGCACGACGCAGGACGGTGCCACCTCGGCCAGCGCGCGGGTGGGCAGGCCCAGCCATTCCTCGCCGAGTCGGAAGATCAGGTGCGGGCGGCCCTCTTCGATGGCCACTTCGGTGGGTTCGACAGGCGCCAGCTCCGCACCTTCGCTGCCCAGCGCGTAACGGTCCAGCAGGCTGATGGCGGCGGCGGCATGCACCGGGCAGTTGCGGCAATGGATGTGCTCGGCCAGCTTCGGGCAGCTCCGGTCGCCGCGCACGCCGATGCGGTTCCAGCAGTCGTCCACTGACGGCAGGTCGGATCCAAAGGTGGCGTAGCCGCGTTCAACCATTGCGCTTCACTCCTCGCGCGGCGCGCTCCTGCAGACGCCGGGCGCCGGCCGTGTCGCCCTGGGCCGCGAGCAGTGCGGCCAGGTGCTGCAGGCTTTCCTGATGATCGGGTTTCAGGTAAAGGGCCTTGCGGTAGAAGGCCTGCGCCTCGTTACCCTGGCCCTGGGCATCGGCCAGCAGGCCGAGCCAGTAGAATGCTTCGGCGTCCGGGCCATTCTCGGCCAGCCACGCCTCGCAACGCTGGCGCGCTTCGGCGGCCTGGCCGGCGTTGGCCAGCCGGGCGATCTCCACCAGCGCGTTACCGGCAGACACAGTGACCGGCTGCTCGGGTTTGGCGGCCAGGCGCGGGCGCACCGGCGCGGGTTTGGGCGGAGCCGGACGTGGGATCGGCGCCGGCGCGGTCCAGTTCAGCGGCGCCACGCGGGGAGCCGGTTCGACGCTTTCCAGTGGGAAGGCGAAGGATTGCGGGACACCCAGCGGACGCAGCCCGATGCGCGACATCAGGCTGGCCTCGGCCGGGCCGATGAACAGCACGCCATCCGGCCGCGTCAGGCGACACAGCACTTCCACTACCTGTTCCTGGGTCGGCCGGTCGAAATAGATCAGCAGGTTGCGGCAGAACACATAGTCATAGGGCGCCTCGCCGGCCAGCAAGCCCTGCGCCAGCAGGTTACCGACGCGAAAGCGGACCTTGCGGCGCACCGCCTCGGCGAGTTGGTAATCGTTGCCATCGGCGCTGAAATGGCGGTCGCGGAATTCCAGGCTGGAACCGCGGAAGGAGTTGCGGCCATAACGCCCTTCTTCCGCCCGCTCCAGCACCGCGCGGCTGACATCCAACGCATCGACCTGGAAGGCGGACGGTGCCAGTCCTGCGTCCAGCAGTGCCATGACGATCGAGTACGGCTCCTCGCCAGTCGAGCACGGCAGGCTCAGCACACGCAGCGGGCGGCTGCCGGCCAGCTCCAGCACGCGCCGGGACGCGAGATCGGCGAGCGCGCCGAAGGATTCGGGATAACGGAAGAACCAGGTCTCCGGAACGATCACCGCCTCGATCAGCGCCTGCACTTCCTCGGTGGAGCCCTGCAGAAGCATCCAGTAATGCTCGCCATTGCCACCGCTGACCTTGTTGCAGCGCTGGCGCACGGCGCGCTCGATCACGACGTCGCCGACGGACTCGGCGTCCAGGCCGATTCGTTCCTTGAGCAACCGGGCGAAGCGCGGATCGGTGGTCATGCCGGCGCACTCCCGTCCAGCAGCAGGCGCGCGCGGGCTTCGTCGCTGAGCAACTGGTCAACGCTCACGCGCTGCAACAGGCCCTGCTCGTCTTCCAGAACGGGGCCAAGGTAGCGGGCGCTGCCGTTGTCCAGTTCATAGTCGCGGAAGCTCGCCGGGTCGCGGCGCAAGGTGTGGGTGGCCTGTTCGAGGATCAGCCCGAGCCGCTGTTCCTGCCCTTCCGCAACGGCGCGATAGCGCACCAGCACCAGACGCGTACTGGTGCGGCGTGGCGCGCTGTGGCCGAAGGCGAGCTGGCTCATGTCCAGCACCGGCAGCAGCGCGCCACGGTGCGGAAACAGCCCGGCAACCCAGGCTGGTGCTTCCGGCACACGCTTGAGCGCCGGCACCGGCAGCACTTCGATCACGTCATGGACATCCAGCGCATAGCGGTCCGCACCCAGGCGGAATTGCAGGTACAGCCTGCCCGCCGCGGCGGTGTCAGACCTTGAAGCGCGAGACGCCATTGCGCAGTCCGTTGGCCACGAGGTTCAGCTCATCGATGGCGAAGCTGGCCTGACGCAGGGATTCCACAGTCTGCCCGGTGGCCTCGCCCAGCTGCACCAGCGCCTGGTTGATCTGCTCGGCGCCGGTGGCCTGGGCCTGCATGCCTTCGTTGACCATCTGCACACGCGGTGCCAGGGCCTGCACCTGCTGGATGATCTGCGAGAGCTGCTCGCCGACCTGGCCGACTTCGGAAATGCCGCGACGCACCTCCTCGGAGAACTTGTCCATGCCCATTACGCCGGCAGAGACGGCGGACTGGATCTCGCGGACCATCTGCTCGATATCGTAAGTGGCCACGGCGGTCTGGTCGGCCAGCCGGCGCACTTCGGTAGCCACCACGGCGAAGCCGCGGCCGTACTCGCCGGCCTTCTCCGCCTCGATAGCGGCGTTGAGCGACAGCAGGTTGGTCTGGTCGGCCACCTTGACGATGGTGGTGACCACCTGGTTGATGTTGCCGGCGCGCTCGTTGAGGATCGCCAGCTTGGCGTTGACCAGTTCGGCGGCGCCCATCACGTGGTGCATGGTCTCTTCCATGCGCGCCAGGCCGAGCTGGCCGGAGCCGGCCAGGGTGGAAGTCTGCTCGGCAGCCGACGACACTTCGGTCATGGTGCGCACCAGGTCGCGCGAGGTGGCGGCGATTTCCCGCGAGGTAGCGCCGATCTCGGTGGTCGTGGCGGCGGTCTCGGTGGCGGTGGCCTGCTGCTGCTTGGAGGTGGCGGCGATTTCGGTGACCGAGGTGGTCACCTGGATGGCCGAGCGCTGCGCCTGCGAAACCAGGCCCTTGAGCTCCTCGGCCATGCCGTTGAAGCCGGTCTCTATCACCGCGAACTCGTCGTTGCGCTCCATCGCCAGGCGCGTGGTGAAGTCCCCGCTGCCCATCACCTGCAAACCTTTGACCACCTGGCTCACCGGTCCGGTGATGGCACGCATCAGCAACAGGCCGCACACCGCGGCGACGGCGATGGCCAGCAGCAGGGAGATCAGCATGATGGCCTTGGCGGTGGTCACCTCGGTGACGATGTTCGCGGAAGCGGCATCGGCGATCTCCTTGTTCAGCGAGATCAGTTGGTTGAGGGTCTTGCGGCCGTCTTCCCACATGGGCTCCAGGCGATCCAGCAGGAGCTTGCGCGCCGCTTCACGGTCAGTGCCGTAAAGCTGCAGTACCTGGCCCAGCAACGCGTCGTACTCGCTCGCCTGCTGCTTGAAGTGGGCGAGGATCTCATGGTCGCGCGGATCGTTGACGGTGCGTTCGTAGGAGGCAATGCGCTCGATCAGGGTGTCGTGATTGGCACGGAACTCCTGGCGACGAGCCTCGTCGAGGGCCTTGCCGTCACTCAGGCCGACCAACACCTGGGTCAGCAGGATACTGTCAGTCCAGGCCGAGCGGACGGTTGTCAGGGCGTAAGTGCCAGGCATGGCGTCCTCACTGACCCGCTTGGTGCTGGCCTCGACGCGCAGCAGGCGGGTGTAGGAAATCACCACCATCAGCAGCATGATCGCGATGACGACGGCAAAGCTGGCCAGGATGCGTTGGCGTAAAGTCCAGTTCTTCACAGCGTTCCCCAAGAGATTTGTGGCGTACTGATGTAGGAAGTATTCGGGGAAACACGCCGCGAAAGTAAATTCCTACCAAATCATCAGCAAGATAGGACATATAGTATCCGCAGACACCGGAACCTTTTCTCTTTATTCCGAATTTTTAGCACGCTGGTTCTGCCACTCTCACTCTTCCTGTCCTTCGGCCAATCCAAGACTCATGCTCAGCCTTGCCCTGGCCGCCCACCTTGGCCTGTTCCTCTCAGCCTTCACCGCCGCCACCCTGCTGCCACTGCAATCCGAAGCCTTGCTCGTGGCTCTGCTGCTGGGCGGCCAGTACCCCGTGTGGTCGCTATTGCTGGCCGCGAGCCTGGGCAATGTGCTCGGCTCGCTGGTGAACTGGCTGCTGGGCCGGGGTCTGGAGCGCTGGCGCGGGCGCCGCTGGTTTCCGGTGAGCGATGCGGCGCTGGAGAAAGCCCAGCGCCATTACCGGCGCTTCGGCAACTGGTCGCTGCTGCTCAGCTGGGCGCCGGTGATCGGTGACCCGCTGACACTGGTCGCCGGTGTCATGCGCGAGCCCCTGTGGCGTTTCCTGCTTCTGGTCAGCGTCGCCAAGGTCGGGCGCTACGCCGTACTGGCCTGGCTCACGCTCGCCTGACTTGCCCTTGGTCAGAACGGCCAGGAATTTCCTCTGCGAGTCCTGTTTTGCCACTGCAGCGAAAAATTGGCGCCAAGTAATATCACCGCGCCATCACCGTGCATGGCAGAGCCTGCCGGCTCCACACAATGGATGAAGAAAAGGGAAATTCACGATGTTCAGAAGCATGAGTATTGGCCGCCGCGCGTCCCTGGGTTTCGCTGTCATGGGCCTGCTCCTGGTGTTTCTTGGGTTGTTCTCGCTGTACAAGCTGTCGACCCTGCGCGCCGCTTCCGAGGAAATCGACAGCAACTGGCTGCTGAGCATCAGCCAGATGAACCAGCTGTCGGGCGACATCGCCCGCATCCGCCTGGAATCCATGCGCCTGCTGGTCAACCACGACAGCACCGCGCGCCAGCACAGCCTGGAGCTGATCGCCGAAGCGCGGCAGGACAAGGACAAGGTGCTGGCCGACTACCGCCGGCTGATCCTCAGCAGCGAAGAGCAGCAGCGCACCGATGAACTTCGCCAGGCGCTGGACGGCTACCTGGGCTTTGTCGACCAGTTGCTGGAAAAGGTCCGCCAGAACGACGAGGAAGGCGCGCTGCACATCCTCAACGGCAACATCACCCAGCAGGGCGCCGAACTGAACAAGCGCCTCACCGCGCTGATCGACCTCAACCGCAACGGCGCCGCTGCTGCCGCCGACCGCGCCGTGGAGCAGTTCCAGAGCGGCCGAATGGTGGTCGGCGGCATTCTGCTGCTGAGTGTCGGCCTGACCCTGCTACTGGCCTGGCAACTCACCCGCAGTATCGTCGTACCGCTAAGCCAGGCGGTGCGCGTGGCCCAGACCATCGCCAGCGGCGACCTGAGCCAGCGCTTCGGCATCGAGGGCCGTGACGAGCCGGCACAGTTGCTCAAGGCCCTCGCGGAGATGCAGACCAGCCTGCGCGAGACCATCCGTGGCATCGGCAATTCGGCCAGCCAGCTGGCCTCGGCCGCCGAGGAAATGCACAGCGTCATGGACGACAGCAGCCGCGCGCTGCAGCAGCAGAGCGACCAGATCGAGATGGCCGCCACCGCGGTCAACCAGATGACCAGCGCCGTGGAGGAAGTCGCCAGCAACGCCGCCTCGACCTCCGCCGCCTCCCGCGAGGCCATCGACGCCGCGCGCAGCGGCAGCGAGCGGGTGGACGAAACCTCCAGCGCCATCGGCATCCTGGCTGGTGAAGTGGGCCAGGCTTCGCAGCAGGCCGAAGCCCTGGCAAACCAGGCGCAGGACATCGGCAAGGTGCTGGAAGTGATCCGCAGCGTCGCCGAGCAGACCAACCTGCTGGCGCTCAACGCCGCCATCGAAGCCGCCCGCGCCGGCGAGGCCGGGCGTGGTTTCGCGGTGGTCGCCGACGAGGTTCGCTCGCTGGCCCAGCGCACGCAGAGCTCGACCCGTGAGATCGAGGAGCTGGTGTCGGCCATCCAGAACGGCAGCGATCGCACCGTCACCGCGCTGCTCAGCAGTACCGCCCACGCCGAGCGCACCGTCAGCCGCACCGGCGAGGCAGGCGACTCGCTGCAGGTGATCCTGCAACGCATGTCGCTGATCAACGAACGCAACCTGGTGATCGCCAGCGCCACCGAGGAACAGGCCCAGGTCGCCCGCGAGGTGGACCGCAACCTGCTGACCATCCGCGACCTGGCGACCCAGACCTCGGCCGGTGCCACCCAGACCAGCGCGGCAAGCCAGGAACTGTCGCGGCTGGCCGTGGACCTGAACGGCATGGTGGCGCGCTTCGTGGTCTGACGGCCCATGGCCCTACTCCCGTTTCGCCGTCGAGCTGGCGAAACGGGACGAGATGACAGGGAATTTTTCCGGTAACTTCCTATCCAATGGCCATCATGGAACGCCACAGGGTGGATAGATGAAACTGTTGAAATTCTCGGCCGTGCTGGCCGCAGCCGCATTGTTGAGCGCCTGCGGGGGGAACGAGGCCAAGGTCTGCGGCTCGGACGACGTGAAGAACCAGCTGGTGAAGGTCTTCCTCTCCGGCGCGCTTTCCGCCCAGTCCGATGCGCTGAGCAAGGCCGAGCTGAAGGACGTGGCGATCATCGACAAGGACCCGGACAGCGGCGTACTGGAATGCGTCGGCACCCTGACCGTACCGGTGGTCGGCCAGGTCGCCTCGGGCACCCTGAAGTACCAGATCGCCCCGGCGGCCAAGTCCGAGCACGACTACCTGCTGCTGCTCGCCGATGGCCCGCTGGCCAATGCCTTCGCCAAGCGCATCGAGGGGATGATCCCGCAGCAGTGAGGTTATCCACAGGCAATGAAAAACCGGCCCAGATGGCCGGTTTTTCATTGGGCGGGCATTTTGTAGGAGCGATGGCCCCTGGGAACGCCATTGAAAATGGAGTCCGCTGCGCAGGACAACATCGGCTTGCGGCGTATCCTCCAGGGAACTTTCGGCTTAAAAACCTTCCAGATCGATCAGCTCGCCCTCGAAGCGCAGCCAGCCGCCCTCTTCATTCGCCTCGCCACCCTGGATCTCGCCGTAATAGGACAACCCGTTATCCAGCGTCACGCAGACGTGGGTCGGCTCTTCCGGGGCATCCAGCTGGCCCTTGAAACGCACCTCGATCACGCCTTCTTCGGGAGCGCTGAGGGTGATGGTGACGCGGGCGTTATCCACTGCTTCGGCTTCGCGGCCCCAGTGCTCGGCGCTGACGGTAACGGTGGCGATCTCTTGACTCATGCTCGAACTCCAATACGAATGGCCCGCTGCGCAGGCCAAGTCGGCATAGGGTAAGCGACACCGTGTCGCCGCGATACCTCTCCGCCATGAACGAGGCCCGCATCGCGCGGGCCTCGTTCACTTCAAGCGCCGGTCAATCGGCGTGGATGTCGTTGTCCTTGGTCTCGCGCAGGAACAGCAGCGAGCACACCAGGCTCATCGCCGTCACCAGCACCGGGTACCAGAGCCCGTAGAAGATGTTGCCGGTATACACCACCAGGGCGAACGAGATGGTCGGCAGCAACCCGCCGAACCAGCCGTTGCCGATGTGGTACGGCAGCGACAGCGAGGTGTAGCGGATGCGTGTCGGGAACAGCTCGACCATCAGCGCCGCCAGCGGGCCATAGCAGCAGGTGGCGATGAAGATCAGCGCGACGATGATGGCCACCACCATCGGCCGGTTCACCAGCGAGGAATCAGCCACGGTCGGGTAGCCGGCATCCTTCACCGCTGCGCCCAGCGCGGCGGCGTCGAAGCCCTCGATGCGCTTCTCGCCCACGGTCACCACCAACTCGCTACCAGCCGGCGCAGCCAGCGTGCTGTAGGGCACGCCGCCTTTCACCAGCAGCGTCTTGGCCTTGTCGCAGGCGCTGTCGAACTTGGCCTTGCCCACCGGATCGAACTGGAAGGTGCAGGTGGCCGGGTCCGCCATCACGGTGACCGGCGCTTGGCGCGAGGCCGCGTCGATCTGCGGGTTGGCGTAGTGGGTCAGCGCCTTGAACAGCGGGAAATACAGCACCGTGGCCAGCAGCAACCCGGTGATCAGCACCGGCTTGCGACCGACCTTGTCCGACAGCCAGCCCATGATCACGAACAGCGGCGCACCGATCACCAGCGCAACGATCAGCATCCCGTTGGATAGCGCCGGGTCGACCTTGAGCACCTGGGTGAGGAAGAACATCACGTAGAACTGTGCGGCGTAGAAGGTCACCGCCTGCCCGGCGTTGATGCTGAACAGCGCGATCAGCACGATCTTCAGGTTGCTCCAGCGGGTGAACGATTCCTTGAGCGGCGATTTACTCACCTTGCCCTCGGCCTTCATCTTCAGGAACGCCGGCGACTCGTGCATGGACAGGCGAATCCAGGTGGAGATGCCCAGCAGCACGATGGAAATCAGGAATGGCAGGCGCCAGCCCCAGGTTTCGAACTCCGGCCCGGTGAGCTGGCGGCAACCCCAGATCACCACCAGCGACAGCAGCAGCCCGCCGGTGGCGGTGCACTGGATCCAGCTGGTGTAGGCGCCACGTTTGTGGTCCGGCGCGTGTTCGGCCACGTAGATCGCCGCGCCGCCGTACTCCCCGCCCAACGCCAGGCCCTGCAACAGGCGCAACACGATGAGGATGACCGGTGCCGCCACGCCGATGGTGGCGTAGGCCGGCAGCAGGCCGACGGCGAAGGTCGACAGGCCCATCAGCAGGATGGTGACGAGAAAGGTGTACTTGCGCCCGATCATGTCGCCCAGGCGGCCGAACACCAGCGCGCCGAAGGGACGGACGAGGAAGCCGGCGGCGAACGCCAGCAGGGCGAAGATGAAGGCAGTGGTGTCGTTGACCCCGGCGAAGAAGTGCTTGGCAATGATCGCCGCCAGCGATCCGTAGAGGAAGAAGTCGTACCACTCGAACACCGTGCCGAGCGACGAGGCGAAGATCACCTTGCGCTCGTCGCGACGCGTGGTCGCGGGACGCTCATAGGAGCTGGGCTGTGCTACATCGGTCATTACGGGCTCTCCTGCCCCTTCTGGGGGCTCTTGTTTTTGTCAGCCTCGACTGCCACGGCCTTCACACCGCGCGATACCGGTTGTCTTGCTACACGCCAAATAAAAAGTGGGCAGACGGGATCGCCGTCACGCCACCGGAGCTTCCTCCTGTGTGCGCCCACTGGAAGGGATGACCTCCGCGCCGCGCGCGGGTTCGCTCAAAATCATCTGCGCGGCCTTTTCCGCGATCACCAGCACCGGCGAACAGCTGTTGCCGGAGGTCAGGCTGGGCATGATCGAAGCGTCGGCGATGCGCAGGCCGGGAATGCCATGCACGCGCAACTGGCTGTCCACCACCGCCCCCCCGCCCTGCCCCATGCGGCAGGTACCGGCCGGGTGGAAGATGGTGGTGCCGATCTCGGCGGCGGCGCGGTGCAGGTCTTTCTCGGTCTGGTAATCCGGGCCGGGCTTGAACTCCACCGGGTTGAAACGCGCCAGCGCGGGTGCGGCGGCGATACGCCGGGTCAGGCGGATGGCATCGGCGGCTACGCGCAGGTCCTGTGGGTGGCTCAGGTAGTTGGGCTGGATCACCGGTTTGTCGCGCGGGTCGAGCGAACGCAGCGTGACCGAGCCACGGCTCAATGGGCGCAGGTCGCACACCGAAGCGGTGAACGCCGGGAAGCTGTGCAACGGCTCGCCGAAGCGCTCCAGCGACAGCGGCTGCACGTGGTATTCGAGGTTGGCCGAACGCTGGCCGGGGTCGGACTTGGCGAACGCGCCCAGTTGGCTCGGCGCCATGGACAGAGGCCCGCTGCGCTTGAACAGGTACTCCAGGCCCATGCCCATCTTGCCCCACAGCGTCGAGGCGATCTGGTTCAGCGAAGGTGCGCCGTTCATGCGGTAGATCAGGCGCAGCTGCAGGTGATCCTGCAGGTTGCCGCCGACGCCGGAGAGCTCATGGCGCACTCCGATTCCGTGCTTCTCCAGCAGATCGCGCGGACCGATGCCCGAGCGTTGCAGCAACACCGGCGTGTTGATCGCCCCGGCGCAGAGGATCACCTCGCGCCGGGCCCGCAGTTCACGCCGAGCCCCCTGCCAGTTCACTTCCAGGCCCACCGCGCGACCGTTTTCCAGCAGTACACGATGGGCTTCGACGTGGGTCAGCACGGTGAGATTGGCGCGGTTGGCAATGGGCCGCAGGAAAGCCTTCGACGCATTCCAGCGAACGCCGGAACGCTGGTTCACCTGGAAATAGCCGCAGCCTTCGTTGTCGCCGCCATTGAAGTCCTCCACCGAGCGCACGCCGGACTGCGCCGCCGCTTCGCGGAAGGCATCGAGGATCGCCCACGACAACCGCTGCTTCTCCACCCGCCATTCGCCGCCGGAGCCGTGCAAGTCGCTTGCGCCGGCGAAGTGGTCCTCCATCTTCATGAATAGCGGCAGCAGGTCGTTCCAACCCCAGCCAGGATTGCCCTCGGCCGCCCAGCCGTCGTAGTCCAGCGCCTGGCCGCGCATGTAGATCATGCCGTTGATCGAGGAGCAGCCGCCCAACGTGCGCCCGCGCGGGTACTTGATGGCGCGGCCGTTCAGGCCCGGCACCTTTTCGGTGTCGAAACACCAGTCGGTGCGCGGGTTGCCGATGCAATAGAGGTAACCGACGGGGATGTGGATCCAGGGATAGTTGTCCGGGCCGCCGGCTTCGAGCAGCAGCACGCGGTTGGCGGGGTCGGCGGACAGGCGGTTGGCCAGCAGGCAGCCGGCAGGGCCCGCGCCAACGATCAGGTAGTCATAAGCATCCAGTGCCTGCGGCATGGAAAGCACCTCGTCGTTTCTTGTTCTTTTGGGTATGACGACTGAGCCTAGTCGTTCGTTCGTGATAAAAGAACAGTCGTTTCGAGTCACCTGCTGTGCGTTTTCTAACAGTGCGCCTTCTGCCAACGAGAGCCGCCCATGTTCGACTGGAATGACCTGCGCTACTTCCTCGAGCTGCACCGCAGCGGCCGCCTGCTGACCACCGCCAAGCGCCTGGGCACCACCCACGCCACCGTGGCGCGGCATATCGAGAGCATCGAGCGTGACCTCGGCACCCAGCTGTTCGCCCAGCACACCGGCGGCTACCAGCTCACCCCGGCCGGCCAGGCGCTGCTCAAGCACGCCGAGGCCATGGAAAACACCGCCCTCCTCGCCCAGGAGGAAATGAGCCAGGCCATCTCGCCGCTGGGGCAGATCCGCATCGGCGTCACCGAAGGCCTGGGCACCATGTTCCTCGCCCCGCGCATGGGCGAACTGATGCAGAGGTATCCCGGGCTGGAGGTGGAACTGGTGTCGGTGCCACGCTTCGTCAGCATCACCAACCGCGAGGCGGACATCGCCATCACCCTGGAACGCCCCAGCGCCGACCTACTCATCAGCCGCCTGCTCACCCGCTACCGCCTGAGCCTGTTCGCCAGCCCCGCCTACCTGGAAAACGCCCCGCCCCTGCGCGACCGCGAGGACCTCAGCCAGCACCCGTGGATCGGCTACGTCGACGACCTGCTGTTCAGCCAGGAACTGCTGTTCCACCACAGCTTCTGCCGCCACCCGCAGGTGGTGTTCCGCAGCACCAGCGTGGTTGCCCAGCAACAAGCCGCCCAGGCGGGCATCGGCATCGCCATCCTCCCGCAGTACATGGGCCTGCACGACCCACGGCTGGTGCCGGTGCTGCCGGAGGAGTTCATCGAACGGGAATACTGGATGTGCACGCGGCGCGAGTTGCACCGGTCGGTGCGGCTGAGGCTGGTGTGGGATTTCCTGGTGGAGGTCTGCGGCCGCGAACAGGGCATTCTCGTCGAGGGGAAGAACGCAGCTCCCTAGCCACGCGGGCCGTTGCACATGCCGCACCGTCGCGCCAAGACTGCCGTGGCGCAGTGCGGCTATTCCGTAGGGGCAGGAGCGCCGCTCTTCACGCTTCCTCAACCACACCAGTCGCAATTCGGTGGACTGGCAGACGAAGACCATCGCATCAAGGGCATCAATGAAGGCCAGCGGTTCGTAAACGCCCGCGATTCCCCGTCCTGTCGTCCTGAGAAAGCCGTCCTACCCCCGAAGAGGACACTCTGTTCCTCAGCAAACCCTGATTCCAGAGCAGGCTCTGCCTGAAGCGTCTGATTTGGATGCCGCGCTATACAACACCATTGCTGAACACGGGCTGAACAAACATAACTTCCTTGTCCAGGTAGCACATGCCAGTGCTGCCCATCCCTGACAGGAAGTACAGAGATGAATGCTCCAGCCTCGCAGGAAGTCCCGTCCTCGCCCCTCGACACGGGCCTTCAATGCCTGATTACGCTGTCGAGCTTCCACGGCATCGCCGCCAGCGCCGAGCAACTGCGCCACGAATTCGCCGAAGGCGCCCAAACCTTTGACCGCGACCGCCTATTACTCGCCGCCCGGAAACTTGGGCTGCTCGCCAAATCCGCACAGTCACAACCATTACGCCTGGCACAAACGCCACTGCCCGCCATTGCCGAAGCCGTCGACGGCAGCTTCTTCATCCTTGCCCGTGTCGATCAGGGCCAGGCGTTGATCCAAGTCCCCGGACAACGCCCCGAAGCGATACCGCTGGCCAATCTGAAGGAACGCTGGAACGGCCGGCTGATCCTGTTGCGGTCCCAGGCGTCCATTGGTGGTGAACTGGCACGTTTTGACTTCACCTGGTTCATTCCCGCCATCGTCCGCTACCGCAAATTGCTCAGCGAGGTATTGATTGCCTCCTTCTTCCT
This sequence comes from Pseudomonas sp. AU12215, assembly GCF_001675465.2. Taxonomy (NCBI): domain Bacteria; kingdom Pseudomonadati; phylum Pseudomonadota; class Gammaproteobacteria; order Pseudomonadales; family Pseudomonadaceae; genus Pseudomonas; species Pseudomonas sp. AU12215. The sequence continues at coordinate 3,855 of NZ_MACM02000170.1, read as the reverse complement.
CCAGCTGTTTGCCCTGCTGACGCCATTGTTCTTTCAGGTAGTGATGGACAAGGTCCTGGTCCATCGGGGCCTGTCCACCCTCGATGTGCTATGTGTCGGGCTGCTGACCATCCTCATCTTCGAAAGCCTGCTCAGCGGCCTGCGCACCTACGTCTTTGCCCACACCGCCAGCCGCATCGATGTGGAGCTGGGCTCACGCCTGTACCGCCATCTGATCGCCCTGCCCATCGCCTATTTCCATGCACGACGGGTCGGCGACTCGGTAGCGCGGGTGCGCGAGCTGGAGAACATTCGCAGTTTCCTGACGGGTAATGCGATCACGCTGCTGCTGGATCTGCTGTTCTGCGTGGTGTTCATCGCGGTGATGCTGGTCTACAGCGGTTGGCTGACGCTGGTGGTGATCTTGTCATTGCCGGTCTACGTGCTGCTGTCGCTGCTTATCACCCCACCCTTGCGCGCTCGCCTGCAGGAGAGCTTCAACCGCGGCGCGGAGAACCAGGCCTTTCTGGTCGAATCCCTCAACGGCATCGACACCCTGAAATCCCTGGCAGTGGAGCCGCAGTCCACACGGCGTTGGGACAACCAACTGGCCGCTTACGTCGCCGCCAGTTTTCGCACACAGGTTCTCTCTACGCTGGCGAACGAGGGCGTCGGCCTTATCGGCAAGCTGGTGACCGTGATGACCCTTTGGCTCGGCGCGCGCCTGGTCATCGAGGGAGACTTGTCGGTCGGCCAGTTGATCGCCTTCAACATGCTTGCCGGCCGCGTGGCCCAGCCGATCATGCGCCTCGCTCAGCTATGGCCGAATTTCCAGCAGACCGGCGTTTCCATGCAGCGCCTGGGCGACATTCTCAATACCCGCAGCGAGGCCGGACTCGGCCAGCGCAGCTCGCTGCCGCCGTTGCGCGGTCGGATCGAGTTCGATCAGGTGTATTTCCGCTATCGCAGCGATGGCTCGGAAGTACTGCGCGGCATCAGCCTGGATATTCGCCCAGGCGAGGTAATCGGCATCGTCGGCCGCTCGGGCTCGGGCAAGAGCACTCTCACCCGTCTGTTGCAACGCCTTTACGTGCCCGATCGTGGGCGGGTACTGGTGGATGGCATGGACCTGGCGCTGGCCGAAATGTCTTCGCTGCGTCGGCAGATCGGCGTGGTGTTGCAGGAAAACCTGCTGTTCAACCGCAGCATCCGCGACAACATCGCCCTCACCGACCCAGGCGCGGCGCTGGAGCGGGTGATCGAGGTCGCCCACCTGGCCGGCGCCCACGAGTTCATCCTGGAACTGCCCGAAGGCTACGACACTATCGTCGGCGAACACGGCGCCTCACTTTCGGGCGGCCAGCGGCAACGCATCGCCATCGCCCGTGCGCTGCTGAATAACCCGCGCATCCTGATCTTCGACGAGGCCACCAGCGCGCTGGACTACGAGTCCGAGCGGATCATCCAGCAGAACATGCGCGCCATCTGCCAGGGCCGCAGCGTCATCATCATTGCCCACCGCCTGAGTGCGGTGCGTCGAGCCAACCGCATCGTGGTGCTGGAGCGCGGGCAGATCGTCGAGCAAGGCAGTCATGCCGAACTGTTGCTCCTTGAGCAGGGCCACTACGCGCGCCTGAACCAGTTGCAGCACGGTGACGACCAATGAGCGCCCATCGCGAGCTGCTGCAGCGCTATCGTCTGGCGTGGAACCACGCCTGGGGCCTGCGCCACAGCCTGGACACAACTCCGCGCTTGCCTCACGAAGCACAGTTTCTCCCCGCCGCCTTGGCCTTGCAGGAAACCCCCGTTCACCCGGCCCCTCGCTACCTGCAATGGCTGATCATGACGCTGGCGACACTGGCCGTTCTCTGGGCCGTCCTGGGCCAGGTGGATGTGGTCGCCACCGCCAACGGACGCATCGTCCCCAGTGGCCGCAGCAAGGTCATCCAGCCGCATGAAGTCGCCGTGGTGAAGGCCATTCACGTCACCGATGGCCAGGCCGTGAAGGCCGGCGATCTGCTGGTGGAGCTAGACCCGAGCCAGACCAGCGCCGATGTCGAGCGATTAGGCAGCGATCTGCTCGCCAGCCAGGTGGATGCAGTTCGCGCGCAGGCCATGCTCGATGCGATCACCAACCAACACCCCCCCACCAACGTCGCCGCCAAACTGCCACAAGCCAGCGTTGAGCAACAACAAGCCGCCAACCTCTGGCTGCAAGGTCAGTACCAGGAGTTGCGCAGCGGCCTGGCGCAGCAGGAAGCGGTGATTGCCCAGCGCAGCGCAGAAATCCAGGCCGCGAGACTGTCAGCCAGCAAACTGGAGCAGATGCTGCCCATCACCCGGCGCATTACTTCCGACTATGCGCGCCTGGCGGAGCAAGGGTTGGTGCCCAAGCACCACTACCTGAACAAGCAGCAGGAGCAGATGGAGCAGGAGCGTCAACTGACCGAGCAGCAAAGCCGCATACTCGAACTCACATCAGCGCGGCAAGCCGCGCAACAGCAACGGGAAACCACCCTGGCGCAAAACCGCCGCGCCATGCTCGACCTGTTGCACCAGTCCGAGCAGAAAGCCGCCGCCCTGCAACAGGAGCTGCACAAGGCCGAACGCCTGGACAGCCTCACCCGCCTCACCGCTCCGGTGGACGGCACCGTCCAGCAACTGGCGATCCGTACCGCTGGTGGCGTGGTCACCGAAGCGCAACCGCTGATGGTGCTGGTGCCCCGCGACCAACCGATAGAAATCGAAGCCCAGCTGGAGAACAAGGACATTGGCTTTGTGCATCCGGGCCAGGACGTGGCCGTAAAGATCGAGGCCTTCAACTTCACCAAGTACGGCGTGCTCCACGGGAAAGTGCTGAGCCTCTCCGAGGACGCTATTGAGGACGAAAAGCGCGGGTTGCTCTATAGCCTGCACATCGAACTCAACCAGAACCATATCCGTGTGGGCAGCGAAGATTTGCCGCTGACACCGGGAATGGCAGTGCGTGCGGAAATTAAGACCGATCGACAACGGGTTATTGACTACTTCCTCAGTCCGTTGAAGCGATACATGGATGAGAGCTTGGAGGAAAGATGACATGCAAGTAAGCATCGTGAATTTAAAAGCGCACCCATGAAAACTCAGCACACCGACAAACACTTAACCAAACGGAAATGCAGACATGACCAATATGACACCCTATTCACAATCCGGGCAGGATGAAATCGACTTCATACTTAAAAAAGGCGAATCCGCTAGAAAATGGATACTACCCGCAAACAAAACTATAACTTGGTCAACACTTGCAAACCAAGACACAGGAGTACTCGGGTCAAATTTCGGATTCACAGACCCCGCTCAAAAATCACTAATCAGCTCAGTACTCCAAAGATATTCAGAAGTGACAAATGTCAACTTCCTCTATACCTCCCCTTCCTTCAGCCCCGTGGCCGACCTACTGATATATAACATGCGCACCGACGCTTATAATGGCGTAGCCGTCGTCAACCCAGGCGACCAATATGCAACTATCGGCTTACGTGTTGAACATCAAAACACCCCCCAAGGCTGGGCAGTTACAGCTCATGAGGTCGGACACATTTTAGGCCTGCAACACACACATGAAAAAATCAATAACGAATGGATCTACTCCTCCAACGCTTCAATGTACAACAAAATCGATACAGTCATGTCATACAATAGCGTAAGAAAATTTTACTATGAGTACCAAGCAGAACCAACCGATTTAGGTATTTATGACATCGCCGCAATTCAATATCTTTACGGAGCAAATACCTCGGCGGCCGCAAAAACTGAGTGCAACACCCGACCATTTCGGTAAGGTGTTGCCCCATGTCCTATCACGAACTCAGCGCCACAGAGCGCGTCACGATC
>NZ_MACM02000169.1:0-515 GCF_001675465.2 Pseudomonas sp. AU12215 | reverse complement strand
CCTAGAAACTAACAAATTCCGAGTTGAAACTGTATCACTTGCCCCACTGACATATAAGGATACGCCTGGAGTAGGTGGCTTGTGATTATCAATCCAAGATGACTTGCCGCACATTGGAAGACCACACATTATGTAGACTGCGGTAACAAGTGAAGATCGATTCTGACTAGATAACGAATCCAGTTTCTCCAAAAAACTCAGAATGGCCTCAGAATCTGAGCCTGCATTAGGCACTTCCAAAATAATCTTTGAAGTGATAAATCCTGATACCGCAGGAGTTAATGATTCAGCAAGAGCCGCCTTGAGATCTGCACGTAGGATTGCGTTCTGATTCTTCTGATGAGTTAGCTCTTGAAGGAGCTTAGCCTTCTCAACTTGCTTAGCAGGCTTTTCACTAGCCAACGCAAAGTAATATTGTACCCTGTCGATCAACTGATTATATGTGGTGCTAGCGCGCTCCCTTAGTAGGGCTAACTGCTCCTCCAACTCTTTCAGTCGATGATGTATTTCTTGAG
>NZ_MACM02000168.1:0-42525 GCF_001675465.2 Pseudomonas sp. AU12215 | reverse complement strand
CGAATGCGCCTGATAGGGCATCCGGCGGCCTTCTGGACGCTGAGAAAATCCACCGGCAGTTTATTGCCATCACTTGCTGCGTTTTTACACGGCCTGGGCCGGTAGCTGCCCCTGCTGAGAGGCGGCTACCGGTCCAAAGCAAGCACCTCAGAAGTCGGCTTTCAGGGTGACGGCGTAGTTGCGTGGGTCGCCGTACTGGTTACTCGCGTTCAGCCAGCCGATGGAGGAGTAGTACTTCTTGTCGAACAGGTTGTTGCCGTTCAGGGCGACGCTGAAGTTCTTGTTGATCTGGTAGCCCAGGCGCGCGTTCCAGATGGCGTAGCCGGACTGCTTGATATCGCCTACGCCACCGGTGCCACCGAAGTTGGTGTTGTAGTTTTCGCTCTGGATGCTGGCGCCCGCGCCGACGGTCCACTGGCTCAGTGCTCCCGGCAGGTTGTAGTCACCCCAGAAGCGCAGGAGATGGCGCGGCGTGTAGCTGTTGAAGGTGGAGCCGGAAGATGAGGTGCCGTCGCCCGGATCGTTGAGGAACTTGGTCGAGGTATAGGTATAGCCGGCGAACAGCTGCAGGCCCCTGAGCACTTCGCCGCTGATCTCCGCGTCAAAGCCCTCGGCGCGAACCTTGCCGCCGGCCACGTAGCAGTTGTCCTCGCCGTTCTGCCCGCACTCTGAGGCGTAGTCGTACTGCGCACGGTTCTCCTGGTCCACACGGAAGATGGCGAAGCTGGTGTTCACGCGGCCCTCCATCAGCTCGCCTTTCAGGCCGATCTCGTAATTCGAACCCTCAATGGGCTTGAGCGAGGCGCTATCCTGAGTCAGCTCGGTCTGCGGCTTGAAGATGTCGGTGTAGCTGACATAGGCCGACCACTGGTTGTTCAGCTCGTAGATGAGGCCGCCGTAGGGGGTGAACTCGCCGGTTTCCTTCGAATGCGCCGGGGGGGGCGAGGAGGTGGTGAAGCGGGTGAGCTCGTAGTCGTACTGGTAGTTGCTGGTGCGCCCGCCCAGAACCAGGGTCAGCGGCTCGACCAGCTTGTAGCGCACCACGCCGTAGAGGCCGTTCTGGCGGATATGACCCTTGGAGGTGCCGGCATAGGTGGTGCTGAGCATCTCTTCTTCGCTTGGTTCGCGCGGGGATACCGGGTCGTAGATGTTGATCGGCCCGAGGTTGAGCAGTCCGCCTTGCAGGTCGTCGGTCTTCAGGTCGCTGGCGTTGGCGCCGACCACCACCTGGTGCTCCAGGTCGAAGGCGCGCCACTTGCCGGCGAGGTTGATGTCAGCGCCCTTGTTGATGTTTTCGAAGTCGTACAGGTAAGCGCGTGACTGCATGCCGTCACCGGTGGCTGGGTCGACTGCCCCCCGGCCGAAGCTGTAGAGGATGTCGTTGGTCTCGCGGATGTAGCTGCCCGAGGCATTCAGGCGCCAGTCATCGTTGAAGTCATGGGTGACGTCGGCGAAGTAGGTCGTCTGCTTGTTGTTCCATTTGTTCCAGTCGGCGCCGGTGAAGGTGGAGCGGCCCGCGTGCACTGCGCTGCCATCCTTGTTGCGCGGCAGGCCGCCGAAGGACGGTGTCGAGTGCAGGTCTTCCACGCTGGCGCCGGCGGCTACCCTGGTATCGTCGGTCAGGTCGTATTCGAGAATCCCGTAGAGCACGTTCTTGCGGCTTTCCGCCGTGTCATAGAAGTAGTCCCGATCCTCGTGGGCGGCCACCAGGCGACCGCGCAGCTTGCCGTCGGCAGTGAGCGGAGAACTGGCATCGATGCTCTGCCGGTAGGTGTCCCAGGAGCCGGCGCTGGCGGTGAGGGACAGCGACGGCTCGGCCTTCGGACGTTTGCGCACGAGGTTGATCGCCGCGCCGGGGTTGCCGCTGCCCTGCAGCAGGCCGTTGGCACCGCGCAGCACTTCGACGCGGTCGTACAGCAACGTATCGGAGGTGAAGCTGCTGCCGATGGCGTAGTAGCGGCGATCGAGCGGAACGCCGTCGTACTGGATGGTCTCCACCTCGAAGCCGCGCGAGTAAATGTACTTACCGCCGGACGGACTCTGATAGGTGGTGATGCCGGTGGTTTTCTCCAGCACCTGGTCCAGGGTGTCGAGGCGCTGGTCGTCCATCGCCTTGCGTGTGATGACGGTGACCGACTGCGGGATGTCTCTGAGGCGCTGCGTGGATTTACCGATGCTGGCTTCGTTGGATGTGTAGGATCCGGAGCCCTCCGTCGTCGCTCCCAGGCCCTGACCGGTAACGACCGTGTCGCTCATTTCCAGGGCTGTCGGGATTTCCTCCAGCACGTAGCTGCCACCCTGATCGATTGCGCGCAGGCCGGTGCCGGCGAGGAGGGCGGCGAACCCGGCCTCCCTGGAATAGCTGCCATGCAGGCCGTCCGAGTGCCGGTTGGCAGTCTTGCTGGCGTCGAACGAAAGCGCTGCCCCGGCCTCGCTGGCGAAGCGGCTGAGCACTTCGGTCAGTGAGCCGGCGGCAATGTCGTACTGCCGGACGCTTTGCACCGCACCGGTCGGTACCGGCTCTGCGGCCTGGATGGCGGATACGCCCCCAACGGCGAGGCTGAAGAGGGCGGCCTGCACCTGGATGGCGAGCCGATGGCGAACGAACGGATACAACATGGTCTCTCCCCGGTAGTGGTGACCAAGTGGGTCACTGATGCCGGGAAAGCCGAACCAGGGACGAAGAAAGTGCACGGTGTTCAGAATTATTTTTCGCCGGCATCCCGAAGGCGTCAGCTGCGTGGAATCACGGTTACCCAATACCCCGTGCGATACACCGTCGTGACGGGGAAGCTGCGCTCCAGGGATCGCAGTGCGAGGTCGGTGTCATCCAGGGGGAAGGCTCCGGAAATGCGCAGGCTGCTGATGCGTGGGTCGCACCTCAGCAAGCCATGGCGGTAGCGCCCGAGCTCTTCCAGTAACTCTCCCAGCGGGCGGTCGAGCGCGATCAGGCTGCCCTGTTCCCAGGCGCCCACCGAGGCGCTGTTGGCCTGCACGGGGCCGATGACTCCGGAGGCGACGCGGGTGTGCTGGCCTGCTTCCAGGCGCAGGGCGTTGCGCTGTCCCGGAACAGTCACTTCAACGGCTTTTTCCAGGACCGCCACATCGGTGCCGCCGCTCCAGCTGCGCACGGTGAAGCGAGTCCCCAGGGCGCGTACGCTGGCATCGGGGCTCTGGACGAAAAATGGCCTGTCGAGGGCGTCGCTGGCGGTGCTCACCAGCACCTCGCCGACACGCAAGATGATCAGGCGCTGGTTCGCGTCGAAGCGCACATCCACCGCGCTGTCGGTGTTGAGCAGCATCTGGCTGCCATCCGCCAGGGTGAAAGTGCGGCGCTCACCCACTGCGGTTTTGTAGCCGGCAGTGAAGCGTTGGCGCGTATCGCTGCGCCAACCCAGTGTGGCCAGCCCGCCCAGCGAAGCGAGCACCACGACACTGCGCAGCACCTGGCGCCTCGATTGTCCGGTCGAAGCCAGTGTTGCAGCAGCCAGGCGACCCGGCACCCGGGCCATCTGCCGGTTCACCGACTCGATGCGCTGCCAGGCGCGCTGATTGATCGGGTCGGCCGCCAGCCAGCGCTGCCAGGCTTGCTGATCGCTGGCTGCAGTCGACTCATTGGCGAGTCGCGCATACCAGCGCGCGGCTTCGCTGATGGCCTGGCGCTCATTCGGAATGAGGGCGTCGCTCACGAGAGGCGCACCATCGCCAGGCAACAGTGTTCCATGGCCTTGGCCATGTATTTGTTGACGGTGCGGATGGAGATGCCCAGTCGCTCGGCAATCTGGCTGTAGGTCAGTCCTTCCAGCTGTGACAGGATGAAGGCCTGCCGGGTCTTTTGCCCCAGGCCATCGAGCATACGGTCGATTTCCGTCAGCGCTTCGAGGAGCAGGGCCTGCTCTTCTAGGGAGGGCTGGACCGCTTCGGGAAGCAGGGCCAGCGCTTCCAGATAGGCCCGTTCCAGTGAGCGCCGGCGGTACAGGTCTATCACCAGTCCCCGTGCGATGGTCTGCAGGTAGTGACGGGGTTCGCGAATCACCCCAGCGCTCTTGGCCATCAGCACGCGCACGAAGGTGTCCTGCGCCAGGTCGGCCGCATCAGCGGAGTCGTTGAGGCGCTGGCGCAGCCAGCCGCGAAGCCAGCCGTGATGGTCGCGGTACAGCATCCCTACCGATTGCAGCGACGAATCTCCCTGCATTGCAATCCCCCAAGAACAATTTGCAAACGACAATCGTTATCAATCATACGGGATGTGGCAATGCTTGAAAACTGCCGGCTGGGGAGCGTCTGCTTCTAGCAGGAAGTGCCCCGCACAGCCGTTTTCCTCGCCTGCAAGCCCTCATGGCTGCCGTTGCCATGAGGGTGGAAAGTCGGGTGACGGAGACGGCCGTGGGGGTAACCTGAGCAAATCCGGCTAGGTGCGCCCACTGCGGATTGGGTGATTCTGTCGCCGACCGCATAACCAGGAGCTTCCATCCGGTGCCCGATATTCCGACTGCCTACGCCAAACGCTTCGATTCCGTGCTTGCTTACATCGATGGGCACCTCGAGGGTGACCTTTCGGTGAAAACGCTGAGCGAGGTGGCGCATTTCTCGGCGTTTCACTTCCACCGGCAATTCACAGCCTACGTAGGTGTGCCTGTCGCGCGTTATGTGCAACTGATGCGCCTGCGACGCGCGGCGCATCGCCTGGTGTCTGGTGCGGAATACTCGGTAATGGATGCCTCGCTCGACGCCGGCTTTGACAGCCCAGAGGCATTCAGCCGGGCCTTTCGGCGGGACTTCGGCATGGCGCCCAGTGCCTTCCGGCAGCAGCCGAATTGGCAGACCTGGCATGCGGTTTTCGCCATTCCCCATTTTTCCAGGAGCATCACTATGCAGGTACGTATCGTCGATTTCGCTGAGGTCCGGGTCGCCGCCCTCGAACACTGCGGGCCTCCCGCACAGCTCGACGAGAGCGTGCGCCAGTTCATTCGGTGGCGCATGGGTAGCGGGCAGTCGCCAGTAGACGCGAGCCGCACTTTCGGCATTCCCTACGGCAACCCCGACACAACACCAACGGAACAGTTTCGCTTCGACATCTGCGGCGAGATCGGCGAAGCCGTCGCGTCAAACGATTACGGCGTACGCGAGCTGGTCATTCCCGGTGGTCGTTGTGTGGTCGTTCGCCACGTCGGCTCGCCGGATCACATCGGCGAGAGCATCTATCCGGTCTATCGCGACTGGCTGCCTGGCAGTAACGAAGAACTCCGTGACCACCCGCTGTTCTTCCACTACCTGAGCGTCTTTCCTGAGACGCCGCTGGAAGAATGGCAGACGGATATCTACATCCCGCTGCAATAGCACTCGCTCGCACTTTGCCGGCGTCCGAGGCATTCGTGACGGCGGCACTTTGTGCTGCCCGGTCGCGCTGACGACAAGCGTTCGCTACCGCCAGTGGACGATCAAGCATTCAAGGTGATCGACGATGAGCGCCGCGCCTTGCGCCCGACGATCATCTGCAGCCGGCATCCTGGAGTGCAGCGACAACCGGCGAACTTATTCATGGCCCTGGGGCCAGCGCTTTGGCCGGCTCGGACATGGGGTGAGCGGCACGGCGCACACTAGACTGCGGCTACCCAACAGAAGGAGTGGCACATGACTTTCAATCACCAAGTGGTCTGGATCACCGGGGCATCCTCCGGCATTGGCGAGGCGCTGGCGCGCCTGCTGCTGCAGCAGGGCGCGTGCGTCATCCTCTCCGGGCGGCGCGAAGCCGCGCTGCAGGCCGTTGCCGAGCAGGCGCCGCAGCGTGCCCTGGTCCTGCCCTTCGAAAGCACCGACTATGCCGTGCTGCCACAGGTGGTGGAGAAGGCCTGGGCCTGGCAGGGTCGTATCGACTGCCTGATCAACAACGCCGGCATCAGCCAGCGTAGCCTGGCCCTGGATACCCGCTTCGAGGTTTACCGCGAGCTGATGGAAGTCGACTACCTGGCTCCGGTGGCCCTGACCCAGCAGTTGCTGCCGCGTCTGGTCGCTCAGGGGAGTGGCCAATTGGCCGTTGTCAGCTCCGTGGCCGGCAAGGTCGGTGCCCCATTGCGTACCGGCTACTGCGCTGCCAAGCATGCCGTAATCGGCTACTTCGAAGCCTTGCGCGCCGAAGTCGAACAGGCCCATGGCATCAGGGTCAGCGTGATCCTGCCTGGTTCGGTGCGCACCGGCGTGGCCGTCAACGCACTGGGTGGCGACGGTGCCCGTCGCGGTCGCTCCGACGTCAATATCGATAACGGCATGCCTGCCGACGAAGCCGCGCGGCGCATTGTCGAGGGACTGGCGGCCGGTCTGCGCAGCATAGAGGTGGCGGAGGGTACCGAGAAGCTCGCCCTGCACCTGCGAAGCACCGACCCTGAGCGCCTTTTCGCGCTCACTGCCGCCGAAGGCGCGCGCCTGGCCGAAGAGCGTGCCCGCAACGGCAATGCCGATATCGACCCGGGAGCTGTGCAGCGCCTGGGCAACTGAAACCTGTCATCGGAAGGATAAAAGGCCCAGATTACCCTGGGCTTTTTTCTCCAGCGGCGTCAGGCGCGCCCTGAGTATGGCCTGCACCTGGGGAGACTGTGTTTCACCCGCGGCGGCCGCTGCCGGCTCAATGCTGATCCTGTCTGTCGGGCTTGCAGTTTCGATCAGCCCGCACCTTGCAGACAGTGCGATCGAGCAGGAGCTTCAGGATGCCGGGCCCAACCCTATGGTCAACCGGCATCAGGACGGGTTGGTCGCTGCTGCTCGTCGCTGCGCGCAAGTCAGCTCAGCCCTCCAGGATCGCCCGCAATCGCAGTCCGCCGTACGGCGATGCAGCTCTGTCGACGGGCTACTACAGTTGCCCATCGAGGGCGATACCGTCGAAGGGGCTTCGGACCTTTGCTCAGAATGAAAAGTCATCCGTCGTGCATTCTTGCGAGGGCCTTCTCCACTCGTGTTTCCGGTTTGAATCTCGCCTGCGAAAGCAGCAACGGAGCGGGAAGTTTCAAGCAGCCAGAGCGACTGGCGTTGGAGAAAAGGCATGCCCAAGAAAATCATCATTTCCTTCGACGGAACCTGGAACACGCCGGATGCGAAGTCCGAGATCAAGGGCAGTAAAAGCACCAATGTGTGGAAGCTGCATGCATCCATCCTGCCCACCGACAAGGACGGCACGACGCAGGACAAGTGGTACGACAAGGGTGTCGGCACCGCGTGGTACGACCGTCTCGCCGGCGGGGCATTCGGCGTGGGGCTTTCCGAGAAGATCCTCGATGGCTACCGGCAACTGGTCACGACCTACGAGGCCGGTGACCAGATCTACCTGTTCGGCTTCAGCCGTGGGGCCTATACGGCGCGCAGCCTGGTGGGGCTGATCCGCAATGCCGGCCTGCTCAAGCCCGAGCACATCGACCTGACCAACGAAGCCTACGGCCTGTACCGGACCCGCGACGAGGGTGCGGATTCCGACAGTGCCAAGCTGTTCAGGGACAATTTCTCGCGGGTGATCTCCATCCACATGCTCGGCATCTGGGATACCGTGGGCGCCCTGGGTGTGCCGCTGGAATCCTTCGACTGGTTCAACAAGGCCTATTACGAGTTCCATGACACCGAGCTCAGCTCGATCGTCCACAACGCATTCCAGGCGCTGGCCATCGACGAGTGGCGCAAGAATTATCAGTGCACGCTGTGGGACCCGAAGAGCAAGCCCAACCAGCGCGTGGAGCAGGTCTGGTTCTCCGGTGCGCACGCCAATATCGGCGGTGGCTACGCAGACAACAACCTGTCGGATATCGCCCTGGTGTGGATGCTCAACAAGGCGATCGAATGCGGCCTGGCGGTGGATACCGGCAAGACCCCGAGCCTGCCCACGACCACCCAGCCCATCACCAACTCCTACAAGGAATTCCTGGGCGGCGCCTACAGCCAGCTCACCCCGCCGTATTACCGGGATATCGGCAACACGCCCTTCGGCCAGGAGGCGATCGATCCCAGCGTGGAGGACCGCCTCAAGCACGATGCCCAGTACAAGCCGAAGAACCCGGTGGGCGGCCATCTCACCGGCAACTTCACGCCGGTGGGCAAGATCCGCTGACGATCAGCCACGCTGGCCGGTGGCGTGGTTGCGTGTTCTTCGTCGAGCGGCCGGCACAGTCGCTCACGCCGCGGCGAATATCATGGCCCGCGTTAGCGTTTCACGCAGACGAACAGCGCGTTGCCTGAGCTGCCGGCCCACGGCGTGATCCGTTCGTAGTCGTGCTCGAAGACCTGGACCTCGAAGAGCGGCTCCAGCAGCCGCTGCAACTCGGCGAAGGTCACCGCGACCATCGCGTGTTCGTCCTGCCAGGCCTGGGTGTCGCCGGCGCTGGTCTTCTCGATGCTCAGGCGCAAGGCCTGGCGCTCGCCCGCGCCGCTGTAGTACCAGCCGGAACCGAAGGTGAACTGGCTACCCTCGTGCTCGACCGAATGACGCACGAAGGAGCGGTTGTCGATCTGCCCCTTGTCCACGCTGTTGAAGCAGAACACGCCGCCGTCTGCGAGTGCATCGTGCACGCTCGAAAGGCATGCCTGAAGCTGTTCCACGCCGGGGTTGTAGTGGATCGAGTAGAGGAAGCAGGTGATCAGGTCCAGCGGCTCGTCGACGTGGAAGCTGGCCATGTCCTGCCGGCTGAAGTGCGCCTCGGGGCAGCGCTGCCGGGCGATGTCCAGCATCGGCTGGTTAATGTCCAGGCCGGCGCTCTGGTAGCCGACGTCGAGGAAGTGGCGCACGTGCGGCCCGGTTCCGCAGGCGAGGTCCAGGTGCCTGTGCCCCCGGTTGCCGAACAGCTGGTGCAGGCGGCGCACGCAGTGGCTCTGCGCCTGGTAGTCGATGTCGGCGCACATCAGGTCGTAGTAGGAGGACAGGTCGGTGTACAGCGCGTTGGAGGACATAGGCAGCCAGGGAAAGGGATTCGCCGCAGGTTTGGGCGCGGCATGGTACATCAGCCGTGGCCGATCCCCGCGGAAATCGGACTGGCGTGGTCGACGAGGCAGGTGTCATGGCGAGCGTCCGGCGCCTGGACCGGGTTGCCCGGGCTGACGGCCAGCCACCCCGTCCGACAGCGGAGCCGGTCGCCGGCTCCGCAATGCACGGCCATTTTTTTCATTGGCCGCGAAAATATTTTTACTAATTTTCCTCGGCGAAAAGCTGAAGCACCATGCCGCCCCATTCCAACAACAACGTCCTTCGAGGCGGCCAGCAGGAGTGCCCAGGTGCAAGCGTTCAACGAGTGGCGGCAGTGTTTTGCAGCACGGACATTCATCGATGACGCACTGGGCGGCGCCCCTCGGCTCGCACTGCGGGAGGGGGCTGCTGCCATGCACCGCCTCCCGGCTTCCCTGGCCCCGCACGCTTGTCGGGCCGCCCCGATCGACCCCCGCTGAGTTCCTCCGGCAGCGGCTGCCCGAGGCTTGGCTTCGGCTGAGGTAATCGGGCATCCGACCGCTGCGCAGGAAGCCTCGACCGGCATCGCGCCGTTCCAGTCCAACGAGCCCAGAGGCTCGCAGTCCATGAGTCAGCCATGAAAAAAACAACAAGCGCTTCCGCTACGTCCTTGCCTGCCCATCCAGCCCATACCCCATCGCCGTCGTCGCGCAGTTTCCGCAAGTCGCTGGGGATTCCGGCGCTGGTGCTGTTCGGCCTCGCCTACATGGTGCCGCTGGCCGTTTTCACCACCTACGGCCTGGTGACCCGGATGAGCAAGGGGCATCTGCCAACAGCCTATCTCTTCACCCTTGCGGCCATGCTGCTGACTGCCTACAGCTATGGGCGCATGGTGCAGGCGCACCCGTATTCGGGGTCCGTCTACAGCTATACGCGCAAGACCTTCGGCGCAGCGTTCGGCTTCATGGCGGGCTGGACGCTGCTGCTGGACTACATCTTCCTGCCGTTGCTGAGCTACCTGCTGATCGGCATCTACATGACCGACTACTTCCCCTCCGTGCCGCTGTCGGTGTGGATACTCGGGTCCATCGCGCTGGTGACCCTGCTCAACCTCGTCGGCATCGAGTCGATCACCCGGGTCAACTGGGTGCTGATCGTCGCGCAGATGGTTTTCGTGGTGGTGTTCATTGCGCTCTCGCTGAGCCACCTGGGTGCCCAGGCGGAGCCGGTGGCGCTGGTCCAGCCGTTCTATGACGAGCACTTCAGCCTGCCGCTGGTGATGTCCGGTGCGGCGGTACTGTGCCTGTCCTTCCTCGGCTTCGATGCCGTCTCGACCATGGCCGAGGAAACCCCGGAGCCGCGCCGGCAGATTCCCGCAGCGATCATGCTGGTAACCCTGATCGGCGGCGTGCTGTTCATCGTCATGGCCTACTTCGGCCAACTGGTGTTCCCCGAGTGGCAGGCGCTCACCGATGCCGATTCCGCGGCGCTCGACGTGCTGCGCCGGATCGGCGGCGAGTGGCTGGTGACCTTCTTCACCGCGACCTACGTGGCGGGCTGCTTCGCCTCGGCGATGGTGTCCCAGGCGAGCGTCTCCCGCGTGCTCTTCGCCATGGGCCGGGACGGGGCGATTCCCCGTGTATTCGGCAAGCTGGTGACGAAGAAACGCGTGCCGGCGAATGCGATCATCCTGATCAGCCTGCTGTCGCTGATCGCCCTGTTCGTCACCCTGGATACCGTCGCCAACATGATCAGCTTCGGCGCGCTCTTCGCGTTCTCGGCGGTCAACCTGGCGGTGATCAAGCACTACCTGATCGATGAGCGCCTCACCGGCAAGGGCAACTACCTGCGCTACGGGGCGCTGCCGGCCCTGGGCTTCCTCAGCACCATCTGGCTCTGGTCGAGCCTGTCGGGGATGTCCTTCCTGATCGGCTTCGGCTGGATGTGCCTGGGGTTCATCTGCCTGGCCAGCGCCACGCGGATGTTCCAGCAGCAGCTGCCGGACCTGAACATGGCGGAGTGATCGTCGGTCGGATCGAAGCCGGGCTGGCCCCGGCTTCTTTCAAGCGAAGCCGATACTGGTTAAGGTGGCGCGAATTCGAGAAGCGGGCGGGATCGCGCCATGAAACTGCATCAACTGCGCGCCCTGCGCACCATCGCCGAAAGCGGCAGCCTGCAGGAGGCCTCGCGTCTGCTGGAGGTCACCCAGCCGTCACTGTCCAAGGCAGTGAAGGAGCTCGAAGGCGAGCTGGGCGTGCCGCTGCTGGTGCGCTCGAATCGTGGTGTGACGGTCACGGCCTACGGCGAGCGGCTGGTCAGCATGGCCCGGCTGGTCACCGAGGAAGTGCGCCGCGCGCGCGACGAGATCGATACGCTCAAGGGCGAGATGGCCGGCCGCGTGGCTATCGGCGTGTCGCCGGTGACGCCCAATCGCGCCTTTGCCAACTGCTTCAAGCGCTACCGCGAGCTGCACCCGAATGTGCAGCTGCAAATCTTCGAGCTGCGCTCGGTGCAGCTCTTCGAAGGGCTGAAGGAAGGCCGGCTGGACCTGGTGCTGACCACCCAACCGGTGCAGGACGCCGCCGACGGGCAGGTCTGGTACGAACTGGCACCGCAGCCTTCGGCATTGGCGGTGCGCAAAGGGCATCCCCTGGCGGGGGCTCGCTCGCTGCACGAACTGCTGGACCAGGAGTGGCTGTTGTCCGACCCGCTGGAAGTCGCCCTGGCCGGGCAGTTTTTCCGTGAACGCGAGGTGGCGCCGCCCCAGCGCATCACCGAATGTTCTTCCTCGCTGCTCTACCTCGAACTGGCGGCCAGCACCGACGCGGTGAGCTTCTGGTCGCAGCGCATGCTGCAGTTGCCGATGGTGGCGCAAGTGCTGGTGCCACTGCAGATCGCCGAAGCCACGCCGGTGGCGAGCATTTCCATGGTCACTCGCCCGCAGGAGTTGATGACCCGCGAAGCCCGGTTGCTGGCCGAGGAAATGGTGACGGCGTTCAACACCGCGCAAATCTGACCGGCATAACCAGCTTCAATGCTCATGTGTAGAGATCATTACTCCGCGCTTTCGCGCTGATGCATCCTGCCGGCCGCCAGATGCCACCCGAAACGGCCGGAGTCTCCATGAATGCATCGTCATATTTCTCCCAGAGCTACGCCCAGGCGCGCAGCAGGTTCCTCGATGCCTGCGCGGCCGCCGGCCTGCTGGTGGAGTCCCATGTCCATCCGCTGACCGGGCGCGATGGCGAGACGCTGGCGGTGGACGTCGCCCGCGAAGGTGCGTCCGACGCGAAGCGGCTATTGATTATCAGCAGTGGTTGCCATGGCGTCGAAGGCTTCTGCGGCTCCGGCGTGCAGAGCGCTCTGCTGGCCGACGCCCAATGGCGTGAGCATGCGCTGCGCAACGGCTGCGCGGTGCTCTACGTGCACGCCGCCAACCCCTACGGCTTTTCCTGGTGGCGCCGCTGGACCCAGGAGAACGTCGATCTCAACCGCAACTTCCGCGACTTCACCCAGGCGGCCCCGGAGAACCCCGGTTATGCGCGCCTGGACGCGGTACTCGCGCCCCGTCGCTGGCCGAGCCCGTTGGGGCGCCTGCGGCTGCTCGGCTATGCACTGCGCCATGGCCGCTGGGAATTGCAGCGGGCGATTTCCTCCGGCCAGGCGAGTCATCCCGATGGGCTGTTCTTCTCGGGCACTCAGCCGACCTGGAGCAACCGCACCGTGCGCCAGGTGCTGCGCCAGCATGGCCGGCAATGCCGCGAAATAGCCTGGATCGACGTGCACACCGGCCTCGGCCCGACCGGCTACGGCGAGTACATCTACTCGGGTGATCCGCGCCCCGCAGCGTTGCTCCGCGCCCGCGCCTGGTGGGGCGACGAGGTGCGCTCCACGGAGGAGGGCAACAGTGTGTCGGTGAAGCTCAGCGGCAAGCTGGTCCACGCGGCACTCGAGGAGTGCCCGCAGGCGCTGCTGATCTCCATGAGCCTGGAGTTCGGCACCGTGCCCGGTTCGCAAGTGCTCGAAGCGCTGCGCGCGGACCAGTGGCTGCACCGCAACCCCGGTGCGCCGGTGGCAACGGCGCAACGGATCAAGCAGCAGCTGCGCGATGCCTTCTACGTCGACACCGACCAGTGGAAACAGGCCGTACTGACTCGCGCGCGGGATACTGCCTGGAAAGCGGTGGAGGGCCTGTGCAGCGAGATTCCACGAGAGCTGGCCTGAACTCGGCTCAAGCTTCCAACGGGTTGCGCTGCTCCTCGAACCAGTCGAGCACCGCCTGGCAGGCCGGGTGGGCGGCGCCGCTGTCGCGCAGCCACAGGGCGTAGCGGCCGCCGGTCTTCAGTGCTTCGCCGAAAGGCACGATGAGGTC
The DNA here is from genome assembly GCF_001675465.2 of Pseudomonas sp. AU12215. Lineage (NCBI taxonomy): Bacteria > Pseudomonadati > Pseudomonadota > Gammaproteobacteria > Pseudomonadales > Pseudomonadaceae > Pseudomonas > Pseudomonas sp. AU12215. The sequence continues at coordinate 29,236 of NZ_MACM02000168.1, read as the reverse complement.
GCCACGCTGCAGGGCGTCGTGGGCCAGCATGCGGTCGGTCATGGCCACGCCCAGGCCGCGGGTGGCGGCGTCCAGCGCCAGGTCGTCGAGGTTGAACAGCATGTGCTTGAACTGCGCCGGTGGTGGCGCGGCCTGCGCGCGCAGCCACTGCGGCCATTCCAGGCCGCCGCTGGAGGCGTGGATCAGCGGGTGGCGGGCCAGTTCCTCCAGTGAGCGCGGCGGCGCCTGGCCGTCGTCCAGGCGCGGGGCACAGACCGGGATCAGGTATTCGTCGTACAGCGGCGTCAGCGCACGGCCCTGGGGGTCGCTGCCGCTGGGCAGGTAGAGCACGTAGGCGTCGCAGTCACCGCCGTCGTCCACCACTTCGCCGCCCACCGTCTCGATGGACAGGCACAGCTCCGGGTGCCGCGAGTAGAAGGAGCTCAGGCGCGGCAGCAGCCAGCGCACCGCCAGCGAGACGAAGATGCGGATGCGGAAAGGCCGGTCCGCCGAGGCCGGCACCAGGCGTTCCTCCAGGCGCAGCAACTGCTGCAGCATGCCTTCGGCCACCGTGTATACCTCGCGGCCGGCGTCGGTCAGCGCCACCTTGCGGCTGGTGCGGTCGAACAGCGGCACACGGTAGTACTCCTCCAGTTGCTGGACCTGCCGGCTGATGGCGCTCTGGGTCAGGTGCAGCTGTAGCGCGGCCGCTGTGAAGCTGCCGGACTCGGCGACCTGCACCAGCGCCTGCAGTGCCTGCAGGGAGGGAACGCGCAGCAGTTTGTCCATGAACCGTCCCTCCACAATCTATGCGTTTTGCGAATACAAGGATGAAAAATGAGCGTTGGTGCGACCAGCGCTGCTGCCCGTAGATTCTGGCCATGACGCGCCATTGGGGAAATCGCTTGGATACGCCCGGCGCATGGATTGTGAAGGAGTGCCGGGCAATGAACAATCACTGCGGCTGGATCGCCCTGGCGGGCGAGTTGCCCGCGCGGCCGACGCTGAGTGCAACCCAGCGGGCGGACTGGCTGATCATCGGCGGCGGCATCACCGGGTTGTCCGCCGCTCACACACTGGCTGCGCGCTTTCCGCAACAGCGCGTGGTGCTGCTGGAGCGCCAGCGCATCGCCCAGGGCGCCTCCGCGCGCAACTCCGGTTTCGTCGTCGCCCACGAGTTGCCGGCGGCCGGCGAACGCCTGGGGCAACCCGGCCATGCCGCTTACCAGGTGGCCTCGCGCATCGGCATCGCGGCAGCGCAGGAGGTCCGCCAGCGCATCGCTGAACTGAACATCGACTGCGAGCTTTACGACGACGGCTATCACTTCGCCGCTCACTGCGCCGAGCATCTGGGCGATATCGACGGCATCCTCGCCACGCTGGCCTCGGTGGGCGCCAACGCTCGCTACTACGAGGGCGCCGCCCTGGAGCAACGGCTCGGCAGCGCGTTCTATGCGCGGGCCATTCATTGCGCCGGCGGCAACGCACTGCTGCAACCTGCGCGCTATGTGAAGGGCCTGGCCGACAGCCTGCCGGCGTCGGTGGAGATCTTCGAGCAGAGCGGCGTGACCGACCTGCGCCGCAGCGGCCAGGGCTGGGTGGCACGCACCGCCCAGGGCGAAGTCCAGGCTTCGCAGGTGCTGGTCTGCCTGGGCGCATTCATCGCCCGCGCCGGCCTGCACGACAGCGGCGCCTTCCCGCTGGAACTCAGCGCCAGCATCACCCGCCCGCTGGATGAGCCACGCTGGCAGTCGCTGTTCGGCGAGCGTCAGTGGGGCGTGCTCGCGCCGTTGCCCGGTGGCGGCACCGTGCGCCTGCTGCCGGGGCGCCGACTGCTGATCCGCAACACCGTCGAGTACCGCCATCGCGACCTCGACAACCGCGCGCTGGCCGAGCGCCGTCGCCGCCATCTCATCGGTTTGCAGAAGCGTTTCCCCGGCATCGTCGACGCCGACCTCGCCTACAGCTGGACCGGCCACCTGAGCGGCACCCGCTCCGGCGAACCGTATTTCGCTCGCGTCGACCAGGGCCTGCATGCCGTGGCCGGCTGCAACGGCTCTGGCGTGGCGCGCGGCACCCTGTGGGGGCGCCTGCTGGTGGAGATGGCGACAGGGGGAAGCTCGCCGGTGCTGGCCGATGTGCTGGCGCAGGCGACTCCCGGCTACCTGCCGCCCAGCCCGTTCTTCGATATCGGCGCTTCGCTGCGCATGGCCTGGGAGGTGCGCCGCGCGCGAGCCGAGGCCTGATTCATCGCTTTACCCACGCACGACCATCCAGAAAGACCATCTCCAAGAACAACAACCGAGGGCAGCATGATCAACCGTCACATGACCCTGGCAGGCCTGGCCCTGTCGCTGTTGGCTGGCACCACCCAGGCGGCGCCGACCGTCACCATCGCCAACTGGAGCAGCTACATCGCCGACGACACCCTGGCGAACTTCACGAAGCAGACCGGCATCCAGACCACCTACGACCTGGTGGACAGCAACGAGACCACCGAAGCCAAGCTGATGACCGGCGCCAGCGGCTACGACCTGGCCAGCCCGTCCAACCACTTCCTGCCGCGGCTGATCAAGGCCGGCGCCATCCAGGAACTTGACAAGAGCAAGCTGCCCAACTGGAACAACCTCGACCCCAAGCTGATGAAGATCCTCGAGGTCAGCGACCCGGGTAACCGCTACGCCATTCCCTACCTCTGGGTGACCGTGGGCATCGGCTACAACGAGGACAGGATCAAGGCCCTCTTCGGCAACACCGACGTCACCCGCAGCTGGCAGCTGCTGTTCGATCCGAAGAACGCGGAGAAGCTCGCCCAGTGCGGCATCGCGGTGATCGACAACGCCACCCAGATGGTGCCCATTACCCTCAAGGTGCTCGGCCGCGACCCGGCCAGCCAGAACCCGGACGACTTCAAGGCGGCCGAGGCGGCGCTGCAGGCGATCCGCCCGTCGATCCGCTACTTCCACCAGTCCAAGTACGTCAGCGACCTGGCCAACGGCAACATCTGCGTCGCCATCGGCTTCAGCGGCGACGTGCTGCAGGCCATGACTGCTGCCCAGCAGGCCGGCAACGGCGTGAAGATCGGCTACAGCCTGCCGCGTGAAGGCAGCACCATCGCGGTGGACACCGTGGTGATCCCCAAGGGCGCACCGCACCTGGACAACGCCTACGCCTACATGAACTACCTGCTGCAGCCCGAGGTGATCGCCAACATCACCAACGCCGTGCAGTACCCCAACGGCAACGCCGCCGCGAGCCAGTACGTGAAGCCGGAACTGCGTGCGAATCCGGCCGTCTATCCGCCGCAGGAAGTGCTCGACACCCTGTTCCCGATCAAGACCCTGTCGCCCTCCGGGATGCGCATGAGCACCCGCCTGTGGACCCGAGTGATGAGCGGCAAATGACCCAGCCCAACGACCTGCGCCGCCACGCCCTGGTGATCGGCGCCGGCGTGGTCGGCCTGGCCACCGCGCTGCAACTGCAACGCCGCGACTTCCGCGTGACCCTGCTGGACCGCAATCCGCCGGGCCTGGCCACGTCATTCGGCAACGCCTGCACCTTCGCCACCTACTCGGTGGAGCCGGTGGCCACGCCCGGCATCTGGCGCAAGGCGCCGGGCATGTTGCTGCGCCCGGACAGCCCGCTGGCGATCCGCCCGGCCTACCTGCCGCGCATCGCGCCGTGGCTGTTGCGGTTCCTGGCGGCTTCGCGGCGTGATCGCGTGGAGGCCATCGGCCACGATCTCAATACCCTGCTGCGCCCGTGCATGGAGGCGTGGCAGGGGTTGTTCGATGCGGCCGGCGCCAATGATCTGATCCGCCACGATGGCTCGCTGTACATCTTCGAGGAGCATGAACGCGGTGGCGCCCAGGCCATGGTGGATTACCACCGGCGCTTCGAGGTGCCGATCCGCTTCGTCGAAGGCGGTGAATTGCGCGAGCTGGAACCCGCACTCAACGCCCGCGCCAGCTGCGCGGTGGAGCTGCCGGGCGTGAGCCGCACGCTCGATCCCTACGCGCTGAGCCTGCGCCTGTTCGAACGTTTCCAGGCCATGGGCGGCGAGTTCCGCCGTGGCGAACTGCTGGGACTCGAACTGGCCGGGCAGGGCCGGGACGCAGTGCAGGCGCAACTGGCGACCGGCGAGCGGCTGGCCGCCGACCGCGTGGCGCTGTGCACCGGCGCCTGGTCGCGCACCTTGGTGGAGCAATTGGGCGATGCCGTGCCGCAGGACACCGAGCGCGGTTACCACGTGCTCTTCGGCCATGCCGGCGAGGTGCTCAATCGCCCGGTGTGCTGGGGCGCCGGCGGCTTCTACATGACGCCCATGGCACAGGGCCTGCGGGTGGCCGGCACGGTGGAGTTCGCCGGACTGGAAGCGCTGCCGAGCCCGGCGCGCTACCGCTGCCTGACCCGTGGCGCGCGGCGCTTCCTGCGCCTGCAGCACGAGCCGGTGTCGCAGTGGATGGGCTTTCGCTCCTCGGTGCCGGACAGCATGCCGGTGCTCGGCCCGTCCCGGCGGCTGCCGCAGGTGTTCTACAACTTCGGCCACGGCCATATCGGCCTGACCCTCGGCGCCATCACCGGCCAGTTGCTCGCCGAGCAGGCCAGCGATGTCGTCACCAGCGTGCCGGTGACGCCGTTCCTTGCCAGCCGCTTCAGCCCACGCTGAAGCGCGGCATTCACCACGGACATTCACCCGAACAGGAAGGAGAACACGACATGCCCCAGTTGACCCTCGTCGCCCCACGCAGCCATGCCATGCGCAGCGTGGGCCTGATGCTGTTGTCGATGTTCTGCTTCGCCGTGGTGGATGCACTGGCCAAGGTCGTGGCGCTGAAATACCCGGCCAACGAAGTGACCTTCTTCCGCATGGCCTTCGGCGTGCTGCCGGCCTTCCTGCTCTGCCTGCGCGGGCGGCCGCTGGTGCAGCGCTGGCGGCAACTGGACGTACGCGGGCAGACCATTCGTGCGGTGACGCTGCTCGGGTCATCCGCGCTGTTCTTCGCCGGGTTGCCCTATGTGCCGCTGAGCGAAGCCATCTCCATCGCCTATTCCGAGGCGCTGCTGGTGATCGTGCTGGCGCCGCTGCTGCTGGGCGAACGCCTGCTGCCGCGCAACGCGCTGGCGGCGGTGCTCGGCTTCCTCGGCGTGCTGATGGTGGTCAAGCCCGACAATGCCGAAGCCAGCCTGGTCGGTCCGGCGCTGCTGGTGGCCAGTGCCTTCTTCGGCGCGCTGTCGATGATCCAGATCCGACGCATCCGCGAGACCGACGACTCGACCACCACGGTGCTGTATTTCACCGTGGTCGGCACGCTGGTGACCGGCACCACGCTGCCGTTTTCCTGGAGCACTCCGAGTTTGCCGGACCTCGGCCTGATGCTTGCCCTCGGCCTGCTGGCGACGCTGGGCCAACTGCTGTTCACCATCGCCGTGCGCCGCGCCCACGCGGCCACCCTGGCGCCTTACACCTACACCAGCATCATCTGGGCGAGCCTGCTCGGCTACCTGATCTGGGGCGAAGTGCTCAGCCTGCTGTCGTTGATCGGCATCGTGCTGATCGTCGGCAGCGCGGTGGTCGTGGCGGTGCTGGAGCAGCCGCCGGAAGGCTCGGTGGTCTGACTTTCCTCGCTTCGCACTTGGCGCCGCGCGCTCCTGCGGATGGAGTCCGGCCTTCGGTTTTCCTCGCCGCGAACCTTGTGCGCGATTCTGCTCAGGCCGAGTGCGTTGGCTGGCCCATCGCGGGCTCGGCCCGCAATAGCCTTCACCCTGCAGAGGAGTATCGCGAGCTGCGGCAGCGTCCATCGGCGTCGACTTCCCCTGGGAGGTGCTTCGACTACCGGTCAGAATCCGGCTCGTCAGTCTGGTACCATCGCGCGCCGAGCTGCCATGTGCCGCGTGATTGTCCCGCGCCTGGCGACACCGGTTTCTTCCGTTTTGCTGCAAACAGGCCGCATCGATCGGCAAGCCCCCCTGCATGGGCAGGGGCGAATCGCTTGCCGCAGGGTCGATGGGGCCTTCTGGAATCCCGATGCACGATCCGATCAAACTCAAGGACCACCAGCAGGAGTCGGCGCTGGTCAACCGCCGGCTGATCGCCTGCGGCCTGCTGGTGGCCCTGATGAGCGTGACCCTGGTGGCGAGGATGTACTTCCTCCAGGTCACCGACTACGCGACCAACGCCACCGTCTCCGAGAACAACCGTATTCACGTGCTGCCGATTCCCCCGGAGCGCGGGCTGATCTTCGACCGCACTGGCAAGGTGCTGGCCGAGAACCTGCCGAGCTTCAACCTCACCCTGACCCGCGAGCGTGCCGGCAACTCGGTGGCGGTGCTCGATCAGGTCACCGATATTCTTCACCTGAGCCCCGAGCAACGCCTGCAGTGCGACAAGGCCCTGAAGAAGAGCCGCCACCCCTTCGAGCCAGTCACCCTGCTGCATGAGCTGAGCGAGGAGCAGATCGCCCTCATCGAGGTCAATCGCTACAAGCTGCCGGGCATCGATGTGGATGCCGAATTCGTCCGCCACTACCCATACGGCGAGCACTTCGCCCATTCGGTCGGCTTCGTCGGGCGGATCAACGAGCGCGAGGCTGCCCGCCTGGACAGCACCGAGTACCGCGGCACCGAGTACGTCGGCAAGACCGGCATCGAGCACTTCTACGAACCGCAACTGCACGGCCACGTGGGCTACGAGGAGGTGGAAACCAACGCCCAGGGCAGGGTCATGCGCGTGCTGAAGAAGGTGCCGCCGGTGGCCGGCGAGAACATCGTGCTGGGCCTCGATGTGGACCTGCAGATCGCCGCCGAAAAGGCCCTGGGTGATCGCCGCGGCTCCGTGGTAGCGCTGGACCCGAACACCGGCCAGGTGCTGGCGATGGTCAGCAACCCCAGCTTCGACCCGAACCTGTTCGTCAATGGCATCAGCTCGGCGCAGTACGCCGAGCTGCGCGATTCCATCGACCGGCCGCTGTTCAACCGGGCGCTGCGCGGGCTGTATTCGCCGGGCTCGACCATCAAGCCGGTGGTAGCCATCGCTGGCCTGGATACCGGCACCATCACCCCGGCCACGCGGGTCTTCGATCCGGGCTACTTCCAACTGCCCAACTACGATCACAAGTACCGCAACTGGAACCACAGCGGCGATGGCTGGGTGGACCTCGACGCCGCCATCAAGCGCTCCAACGACACCTACTTCTACGACGTCGCCCACAAGCTCGGCATCGACCGCATGCACGACTACCTGACGCGTTTCGGGCTGGGCAGCAAGGTGTCCATCGACATGGCCGAGGAATCCCCCGGCCTGATGCCGTCCCGCGAGTGGAAACGCGCCACCCGGCGCCAGGCCTGGTTCCCCGGCGAGACGGTGATCCTCGGTATTGGCCAGGGCTACATGCAGGTGACGCCGCTGCAACTCGCCGAAGCGACCGCGCTGATCGCCAGCAAGGGCGCCTGGCACCGCCCGCGCCTGGCGGAGTCGGTGGGCGGCGAGGACGTTGTCGATGCCCATCCCATGCCCGACATCCACCTGAGCGACCCCCGTGACTGGGACGCGGTGAACTATGGCATGCAGCTGGTCATGCACGACCCGGGCGGCGGCGCTCGGGCCGCGGGGCAGGGCGCGCAGTACCGCATCGCCGGCAAGAGCGGCACCGCGCAGATCGTCGCGATCCGCCAGGGCGAGCGCTACAACCGCCTGAAAACCCAGGAGCGCCACCGCGACAACGCCTTGTTCGTCGGCTTCGCCCCGGCCAGCGCGCCTTCCATCGTGGTGTCGGTCACCATCGAGAACGGCGAAGCCGGTGGCCGGGTCGCCGGACCGGTGGTGCGCGAGATCATGGATGCCTGGCTGCTCGACCAGGATGGCAAGCTCAAGCCGCAGTATGCGGCGCCGGCCGAGACGGCTTCGGGCAAGCACGCCTGATGTCCTGCCGGAGCCCAGCCTGCGCGTCTGGGCTCCGGTATTCGACTAAACCACGTTCTCGGCCAATGCCGCCCGCACCAGCGCATGCAGTTCATCGCCCGGATGCTGTTCCTGCCAGTCCTTGAGCTCGCGGCGCATCGCCGGCGTCCAGAAGTTCTGCAGGTGCTGCTGCACGCCCTGCACCGCCAGGTCGTGGTTCGACTCGGTGGAAAAGTACTGGCCGATCTGGTTGGCCATCTTGATCAGGTTATCCACGCTCATCGACGGGCCTCCGCTTTCTCCGTGTGGCGCCGTTCCTTGAGCAAGCGCCGCTGTTCGTCACTGAACGCCTGGTAGCGATTCTGCCATTCCGAAGGCTGGAACACGCGCACCACTTCCACCGCGGTGACCTTGTATTCCGGACAGTTGGTGGCCCAGTCGGAATTGTCGGTGGTGATCACGTTGGCGCCGGATTCGGGGAAGTGGAAGGTCGTGTAGACCACGCCCGGCGCCACCCGCTCGCTGACCTTGGCGCGCAGCACCGTCTGCCCCGCGCGGCTGCCCACGCCAACCCAGTCGCCGTCGCTGATGCCGCGGCTCTCGGCGTCGCTGGGGTGGATTTCCAGGCGGTCCTCCTCGTGCCAGGCGACGTTGTCGGTGCGCCGGGTCTGCGCGCCGACGTTGTACTGGCTGAGGATGCGCCCGGTGGTGAGTAGCAGCGGGTAGCGGGCGTTGACCTTCTCTTCCGTGGGCACGTAGCCGGTGAGCATGAAGCGCCCCTTGCCGCGCACGAACTGCTCGATGTGCATGGTCGGTGTGCCATCGGGCGCGGCGTCGTTGCACGGCCATTGCAGGCTGCCGTGGCGGTCCAGTTCGGCATAGCTGACGCGGGTGAAGGTCGGCGTCAGGCGGGCGATCTCGTCCATGATCTGCGACGGATGCTGGTAGTCCATGGGGTAACCCAGGGCGCTGGCTAGCGCGATCGTGGCCTCCCAGTCTGCCTTGCCGCCCAGCGGCTCCATCACCTTACGCACGCGGGATATGCGCCGCTCGGCGTTGGTGAAAGTGCCGTCCTTCTCGAGGAAGGAGCTGCCCGGCAGGAATACATGGGCGAACTTGGCGGTTTCGTTGAGGAAGATGTCCTGCACCACCACGCACTCCATGGCGGAAAGAGCCGCGGTGACGTGCTGGGTGTTGGGGTCGCTCTGGGCGATGTCCTCGCCCTGGCAGTACAGCGCCTTGAAGGTGCCGCCCAGCGCCGCTTCGAACATGTTGGGAATGCGCAGGCCGGGATCGGGCTGCAGGGTGACGCCCCAGGCCTGTTCGAACTGGCTGCGCACGGTCTGGTTGGAAATGTGCCGGTAGCCGGGCAGCTCGTGGGGGAAGGAACCCATGTCGCAGGAGCCCTGCACGTTGTTCTGGCCGCGCAGCGGGTTCACCCCGACACCTTCGCGGCCGACGTTGCCGGTGGCCATGGCGAGGTTGGCGATGCCCATCACCGCGGTGCTGCCCTGGCTGTGTTCGGTGACGCCCAGGCCATAGTAGATCGCCGCGTTGCCGCCGGTGGCGTAGAGGCGGGCGGCGGCGCGGATTTCCTCGGCAGGCACGCCGCAGACCGGGCCGAGCACTTCCGGGGCGTTCTCCGGCAGGCTGACGAAATCGCGCCAGCGGATGAAGTCGCTGGCCTCGCAGCGCGCATCGACGAAGTCCTGCTTGACCAGGCCCTCGCTGACGATGACGTGGGCCAGCGCGTTGAGCATGGCGACGTTGGTGCCGGGGCGCAGTTGCAGGTGCAGCTCGGCGCGGGCATGGGGCGAGTCGACCAGGTCGATGCGCCGGGGGTCGATGACGATCAGTTGCGCACCCTGGCGCAACCGGCGCTTGAGCTGCGAGCCGAACACCGGGTGTGCGTCGGTAGGGTTGGCGCCCATCACCAGCACCACGTCGGACTGCATTACCGAGTCGAAGCTCTGGGTGCCGGCGGATTCGCCCAGGGTCTGCTTCAGGCCGTAGCCGGTGGGCGAGTGGCAGACTCGCGCACACGTATCGACGTTGTTGTTGCCGAACGCCGCGCGCACCAGCTTCTGTACCAGGTAGGTTTCTTCGTTGGTGCAGCGGCTGGAGGTGATGCCGCCGATGGAGTCGCGCCCGTATTTCGTCTGGATGCGGCGAAATTCGCTGGCAGCGTAGGTGACGGCCTCGTCCCAGCTGACTTCCTGCCAGGGGTCGCTGATGTGCTTGCGGATCATCGGCGTGGTGATGCGGTCCGGATGCGTGGCGTAGCCCCAGGCGAAGCGGCCCTTGACGCAGGAGTGGCCGTGGTTGGCCTGGCCGTTCTTGTCCGGGACCATGCGCACCAGCTGGTTGCCCTTCATCTCGGCGCGGAAGGAGCAGCCCACGCCGCAGTAGGCGCAGGTGGTGATGACAGCGCGCTCGGGCTGGCCGATCTCGACCACGCTCTTTTCCATCAGCGTAGCGGTCGGGCAGGCCTGCACGCAGGCGCCGCAGGAGACGCATTCGGAATCGAGGAAGTTCTCGCCACCGGCCGCCGCCACGCGCGAGTCGAAGCCGCGCCCAGAGAGGGTCAGGGCGAAGGTGCCCTGGATTTCCTCGCAGGCGCGCACGCAGCGGTTGCAGACAATGCACTTGCTCGGGTCGTAGTCGAAGTAGGGATTGGAAACGTCTTTCGCATCGCTCAGGTGGTTGGCGCCGTCGTAGCCGTAGCGCACCTCGCGCAGGCCGACCTGGCCGGCCACGGTCTGCAACTCGCAGTTGCCGTTGGCGGAGCAGGTCAGGCAATCCAGCGGGTGGTCGGAGATGTACAGCTCCATGACGTTGCGGCGCAGGCCCGCCAGCTTCGGCGTCTGCGTGCGCACCACCATGCCCTCGCTGACCGGCGTGGTGCAGGAGGCCGGGTAGCCGCGCATGCCGTCGATCTCCACCAGGCACATGCGGCAGGAGCCGAAGGCTTCCAGGCTGTCGGTGGCGCAGAGCTTGGGAATGCTGGTGCCCAGCAGCGCAGCGGCGCGCATCACCGAAGTACCGGCAGGGACGCTGATTTCGCGGCCGTCGATGCTCAGGCTGACCTGCACGTCGCTCTCGCGGGCGGGTGTGCCGAGGTCGATGTCACTCGTGCTGGACGTGGCAGGGTCGAAGAAATTGATCACGAGTCGGCCTCCGAAGTCGCCAGACCGAAGTCGGCGGGGAAGTGCTTGAGGGCGCTGGCCACGGGGAAGGCGGTCATGCCGCCGAGGGCGCAGAGCGAGCCGTATTGCATCGTGTCGCAGAGGTCGGTGAGCAGCCGCGCCTGTTCCTCGCGGGCGCTGAGGTCGGTGGCGGCGATCAGCCGGTCGACCACTTCCACGCCACGGGTCGAGCCGATGCGGCAGGGCGTGCACTTGCCGCAGGATTCCTCGGCGCAGAACTGCAGGGCGAAGCGTGCCATGCGTGCCATGTCGAGCGTGTCGTCGACCACCACCACGCCGCCATGGCCGAGCATGGCGCCGACGGCGGCGAAGGCTTCGTAGTCCAGCGGGGTGTCGAACTGCGAGGGCGGTACCCAGGCACCGAGCGGGCCACCGACCTGCGCAGCCTTCAGTGGTCGGCCGCTGGCGGTGCCGCCGCCGTAGCCTTCCACCAGCTCGCGCAGGGTCAGGCCGAAGGCACGTTCCACCAGCCCGCCGTGGCGTATGTTGCCGGCCAGCTGGAAGGGCATGGTGCCCAGCGAACGGCCCATGCCGAAGTCGCGGTAGTACTGTGCGCCCCTGGCCAGGATGATCGGCACCGAGGCCAGGGTGAGCACGTTGTGCACCAGCGTCGGCAGGCCGAACAGGCCTTGCAGCGCCGGTAGCGGCGGCTTGGCGCGGACCACGCCGCGCTTGCCTTCCAGGGAATCCAGCAGGGCGGTTTCCTCACCGCAGATGTAGGCGCCGGCGCCGACCCGCACTTCCAGCTCGAAGGCGCGGCCGCTACCGCAGACATCGTCGCCCAGGTAGCCGGCTTCGCGGGCGATCCTCAGGGCGAGGTTGAGTGTCTCGATGGCGTCCGGGTACTCGGAGCGCACGTAGAGGTAGCCCATGCTCGCGCCGACGGCGAGACCGGCGATGGCCATGCCTTCGATCAGCAGGAAGGGGTCGCCTTCCATCAGCATGCGGTCGGCGAAGGTGCCGGAGTCGCCTTCGTCGGCGTTGCACACCACGTATTTCTGCGGGCCAACGGCGTCACGCACGGTGCGCCACTTGATGCCGGCGGGGAAGGCCGCGCCGCCACGGCCGCGCAGGCCGGAATCGAGCACGGTGGCGACGACGTCGGTGCCGTCCATGCCGATGGCGCGGGCCAGGCCGTCGAAGCCGCCATGGGCACGGTAGTCGTCCAGCGACAGCGGCCGCGTGATGCCGGCGCGGGCGAACAGCAGGCGCTGCTGGGTCTTCAGGTAGGCAATCTCTTCCACCAGACCCAGGGCCAGCGGGTGGCGTGCAGGGGCGTCGGCCAGCGCATCGAAGAGGGACGGGACATCGGCTGCCGCCAGTGGACCGAAGCCCAGCCGGCCTTCGCTGCCGTCCATTTCCACCAGCGGTTCCAGCCAGTACAGGCCGCGCGAGCTGGTGCGCTGGATCTCCAGCGGAATCCGGCGTCGCTCGGCTTCGGCGACCAGGGCGTCGGTCACCTCATCGGCGCCCACCGCGCGGGCCAGCGAATCGCAGGGGATGAACAGTTTCAACATGCGGCGTCCTCCCGGCAACCGTTCACCAGCTCGCGCAGGCGTTCGGCGGTGAGGCGCGCGTGCACCCGGCCGTCCAGCTCCAGGGCCGGCGAGCAGGCGCAGGCGCCCAGGCAATAGACCGGGCGCAGGGCGATGCGGCCGTCGGCGCTGGTGCCGTGGTCGTCCAGCCCGAGCTGTTCGCGCAGTTGTGCGGCGAGGGCTTCGGCGCCGCGGCTCTGGCACGACTCGGCGCGGCACAGGCGCAGCGTATGGCGGGCCGGGGGCGCAGTGCGGAAGTCGTGGTAGAAGCTGATCACCCCGCGTACCTCGGCGACGCTGAGGTTCAGGGCGTGGGCGATTTCAGGGAGGGCAGCGTCGGGGATGTAGCCGACGCAATCCTGGATGGCATGAAGCACTGGCAGCAGGGCGCCGGGCGTGGCTTTCAGGCGTTCCAGAACATCATGGATCAGGGGCAGGTGAAGCGAATCATCAGGCATTCAGCGCACCTCGATATCGCGGATGCCCGCCATGGGCGGCGATCCGGAATCCTTCGGCTGCGGCGTACCGGCCACGTCACGGGCTGCGTGGCTGTTCGGGGCGCCATTCTTATTATCCGGCCAGGCATCTGGGCGCGCCTGGTCCTCGACAGTATGGAAGCTTGCCATCCCTTGTGTTCAAGGATTGCACCGCAGCGACCCTGCGCATCCTGAAACCGACAGACCCTTAAACCGACAGACTGCCGAAACGGCCACGCTGTCCGCTCAGAGCCCCCTTGTTGGCCGGCAAAGCCCTCGGTGGCGAGCGGCGCTCGACTTAACCTGCTGCTGCCCATGACAACAAGAATCCGCGCCGTTCCCGCGCGCGGGAAGAAGGGGAGCACCATGCATAAACCCGCAACGGCCTGGCTGCCGTTTGCCCTGCTGGCCCTGGTCGGCCTGCTCGGCGGCTGTGGCGATGACGCCGCGCCGCCTACCCGCAACGCCGCCGCCCTGGCGCCTGCCGATCCCGCGTTGGCGAAAATCTATGACAGCAGCTGCAAGCTCTGCCACGCCAACCCGGCGTCGGGAGCACCGCAGGCCGGTGATGCGAAAGCCTGGCAGCCCCGGGTCGCCCAGGGTGCCGACAGCCTGCTGGACCACAGCATCAACGGTTTCAAGGGCATGCCGCCGATGGGCATGTGCATGCAGTGCTCGGAGGACGAGTTCCTGGCGCTGATTTCCTTCATGTCCGGCCAATCGGTCCGGTAAGCGCGGGGTTGCTTGCATGTCTATTCATCTCACCCGCCGCCAACTCCTGCACAGCGCTGGCATTGCCGGCGCGTTCGCGGCGCTGTCGAGCAGCCCGCTGGCCGCCGAACTGGCCCGCGCGCCGCGGCTGATTCCCTGGCGCAACTGGTCCGGCGGGCAGAGCTGCCTGCCGGCGGCGCGCCTGGCTCCGCAGAGCCTCGACGAGCTGGTGCAGGTCATCCGCCAGGCCGAGGGCAAGGTGCGCCCTGTGGGGTCGGCGCACTCCTTCAGCGCCCTGGTGCCGACCGACGGCACGCTGGTCTCGCTGGCCTACTTCAACGGCCTGCTCGGCCACGATGCCGACACATTGCAGGCGGAATTCGCGGCCGGCACGCCGATGTCGCTCATGGGGCCGGCACTGAAGGAGGTCGGCCAGGCACTGCCGAACATGGCGGACATCGATTACCAGACCCTGGCCGGGGCGATCTCCACCTCAACCCACGGCACCGGAGTCGGCTTCGGCTCCTATTCCTCGCGCGTCACCGGCTTGCAACTGGTGACCGCCAGCGGCGAGGTGCTGGACTGCGATGCCCAGCGCCACCCCGAGGTGTTCAACGCCGCGCGGGTATCCCTCGGCGCCTTTGGCATCGCCACCCGCGTGCGCCTGCAGAACCGCCAGGCCTATCGCCTGCGCGAGCGGCAGTGGGTGGCCAGCACCGAGGAATTGCTGGAGGACGTGGAAAAGAACACCCGCGAGAACCAGCACTGGGAAATGCAGGTCATGACCCATTCCGACTATGCGCTGTCCATCGCCCTGAACGAGACCACCGACCCGGCCACGCCGCCGCTGGACCCGGCCGAGGAGGGCGGCAACCAGTTCGTCAGCATCATCGAGAACCTCGACAAGTACGGCAGCGACTTCCCCGCCGCGCGGCGCTTCCTGCTCAACAGCCTGCGCCATGTCGCCAGCTTCGACGACCGCGTCGGCGACTCCTACGACATCTACGCCAACGTGCGCAACGTGCGCTTCAACGAGATGGAATATTCGGTCCCGGCGGAACACGGGCCGGCCTGCCTGCGCGAGATTCTGAAGAAGATCAACGACAAGGACCTGCGCACCTGGTTCCCCATCGAATACCGCTACGTGAAGGCCGACGACATTCCGCTGAGCATGTTCGAAGGCCGCGACAGCTGCTCCATCTCCGTGCACCAGCACTACAGCATGGACCACCACAACTTCTTCGCCGCCATCGAACCGATCTTCTGGAAGTACGCCGGCCGGCCGCACTGGGGCAAGCTGCACACGCTCAACGCGCGCACGCTGCAACCGCTGTACCCGCGCTGGAAAGAGTTCACCGAAGTGCGCCGCGAGCTGGACCCGCAGGGCAAGTTCCTCAATGCCCACCTGTCATCGATCCTGGGCGTGGCCTGACAAGGAAGAACAACCCATGAAACGACGCCATTTCATCGTCGGTGCGGCCGGGGCAGGTGTTCTGCTCGTCGGCGCCGGTGCCTGGCTGCGACCGTCCGACCACGGCGTGCCATACGACGACTACTTCGCCCGGCTGAACCGCGAACTGCGCGAGCACGGGCCGATGCGCCCGGTGATGCTGATCGACCTCGACCGCCTGGACCACAACGTCGACGTGGTGATGCAGTCGGTGGCGCGCACCGGCAAGCACCTGCGCGTGGTGGAGAAGTCCCTGCCGTCGCCGCAGTTGCTCGACTACATCGCCCAGCGCGCCGGCACTCGGCGGATGATGTCGTTCCACCAGCCGTTCCTCAATCACGATGCCGAGCGCTTTCCCGATGCCGACCTGCTGCTGGGCAAGCCACTGCCGGTCGGCTCGGCACAGCAGTTCTACGAGGAACTTCGCGGCCCGTTCGACCCGACGAAGCAGCTGCAATGGCTGCTCGACACCCCCGAGCGCCTGCAGCAGTACCTGGCGCTGGCGCAAGGGCGCAACACCCGCCTGCGGATCAACATCGAACTGGACGTCGGCCTGCACCGTGGCGGTGTGGCGGACCACGCGACGCTGGACAGGATGCTCACGATCATCGGCGCCAACCCGCAGCACCTGGAGTTCGCCGGATTCATGGGCTACGACCCCTTCGTCGGCATGGGCGTGCCCGAGGTGCTGGGCTCCTCCGAGGAGCTTTTCGCCAAGGTCATGACGCTCTACGACGGCTTCGTCGACTACGCCCGCACCCGCCATGCGCCGCTGTGGAAGCCGGGGCTGACGCTCAATACCGCCGGCAGCCCGAGCTACAGGATGCACGAGAACGAACGCACCAGCACCGAGGTGTCGGTGGGCTCGGCGCTGGTCAAGCCGACCCACTACGACCTGCCATCGCTGGTGGACCACCAGCCGGCTGCCTTCATCGCCACGCCAGTCATCAAGAGCACCGGGCCGGTGCGGATTCCGGCACTGGACGACAAGTCGGCACTGTTCTCCTGGTGGGATGCCAACCAGCGCGAGACCTTCTTCGTCTACGGCGGCAACTGGATGGCCGAACCCGAGTCGCCCAGGGGATTGCAGTTCAACGGCCTGTACGGGCGCAGCTCGAACCAGGAGATGGTCAACGGCTCCAGCGCCGTGAACCTGAAAGTGGACGACCAGATGTTCCTGCGCCCGACCCAGTCCGAGTCGATCCTGCTGCAGTTCGACGACCTGCTGGCGATACGCGGGGGGCGCATCGTCGAGCACTGGCCGGTCTACAGCTGAGCGGCGCAGCGTTGGCGTTGGGCGGGCGGCATGGAGCCGTCCGCCCGCGCCAGCGGGGCATTGCGCGAGGTCGTCTGTAATATTCTGTTACGCCCGCTCTTGGCGAGCCTGCGAAAGCGTTATGATGCGGCCATCCTGCGCCGCCCACATGACAAGAATCGCCGGCGCCCCCGCTCGAGAGCAGCCTACATGCCCAGCACAAGCATCGACGCGCAATTCGACCTGGCCCTGGTTTCACCTTTCCTGCTGCAGACCCTCGCCGAAGTCGCCAGTGACCAGGGAGTGAGCAGCGAACGCCTGTGCCGCGGGCTCGGCTTTACCGCCGAGGAGCTGCAGGACCCGGCGCAGCGCGTCACCTACCGGCAGACGGTGGCGATGATCCAGCGAGCCCTCGCGGCGCTGCCCGAGCGTGGCCTGGGGCTCTGGGTCGGCCATCACAACGTGCTGGGCACACTCGGCCTGCTTGGCCACGTACTGTCCCTCTGCAAGACCCTGCGCGACGCCTTCGAGGTGGGCCGGCGCTTCCAGCACACCACTGGCGGCATTGCGCTGTGCAACCTGATCGAGGGGCCCGAGGAAAGCTTCATCGAAGTCGAATGCCGGTTGCCCTACGCCGACATCCAGGTGTTCGCCGTGGAAGAGTTCTTCGCCAGCCTGCTGGTCTACAACCGCACGCTGATCGGGCGCCAGTTTCAGCCCCTGCGTTTCGAGTTCACCCATGCCGCACCGGTCTATGAGGCCGAGTACCGCCGGCTGCTCGGGCCGAACCTGCAATTCGGTTGCCTGCACAACCGGGTGGTCATCGCCAGCCACTGGCTGGATGTGCAACTGCCCAGCCACCACCCGGTCGCGCTGCGCCAGGCGCTCAGCCTGCTGGAGGGGGAGTACGCCCAGGTGCAGCAGAAGACCGGCCTGCTGGAAACGGTGGAGCGTGCCATCGCTCGCGACCTGGCCAACGGCAGCCCCATCGACAAGGTTGCAGGCGAGCTGAACATGAGCAGCCGTACCTTGCGTCGCCGCCTGAGCGAGCACGGGATGAGCTTCGACGCCCTGCAGGAACAGGTGCGCCACGCACGCGCCATGAGCCTGCTGAACAACCCGGAGATGCCCATCGAGCGCATCGCCGAGGCGCTCGGCTACAGTGATGTGCGCGGCTTCCGCCGGGCCTTCAAGCGCTGGACCGGGCAGAGCCCGTCCGCCTGCCGCGACGAGGCGATGCCGGCGCACTGAAGCACCGCTGGGCGATTACATTGACGCGGCACAAGGGTGCTGCCGGCCTGTGCGGTTAAGGTCGTAGTGCCCATTCAACGAGGAGCACAGCATGTACGAGCACGTACTGGCTGCCGTCGACGGCAGCCCCGTTTCCCTCAAGGCCCTGGCCGAAGGCGCAAGGCTGGTCCGCATGAGCGGTGGTGAACTGCATGTCATCACCATCGTCGATCGCCCGCTCGGCCATCTGCCTTACTACGCCAAGTATTACGACGCCGAGGCCCTGCAAGCCGCCGCACTCAAGGCCGCCGACGATATCCTGAGCAAGGCGCGGGACGTGGTGGCCGAATACGCCGTGCCGGCCACTTACCAGCGGGTCAGCATGGAAACTGCCGGTGAGGAAGTGGCCGATCGCATCGAGCGCGAGGCCGACGCCGTCAAGGCCGACGCCATCGTCATGGGCACCCACAGCCGCCGCGGCGTGCGCCGGCTGATGCTGGGCAGCGTGGCCGAAGGCGTGCTGCAATCGAGCCAGCGACCGGTGCTGCTGGTGCGCGACCTGTAGTGAACCGCTGGCGCGGTGGCTGGCCTATCGACGCTCCGGCCGCTGCAGCCCGAGGTGTTCGCGCAACGTGCTACCGCGGTATTCGCGACGGTACAGCCCGCGCTTCTGCAACTCCGGCACCACCAGTTCCACGAAGCTGTCCAGGCCATTGGGCAACAGCGGCGGCATGATGTTGAAGCCGTCGGCGGCGCCGGCGCTGAACCAGGCTTCCAGATGGTCGGCGATCTGCTTGGGGTCGCCGACCAGCGTGCAGTGCCCACGTGCCCCGGCTGCCCGCAGGTAGAGCTGGCGCAACGTCAGCTTTTCCCGGCGCGCCAATTCGACGAACAGCGCCTGCCGGCTCTTCATCGCATTGCTGGGTGGCAGCTCCGGCAGCGGGCCATCCAGCGGGAAACGGGACAGGTCCAGCCCGCCGGCCATGCCTGAGAGCAGGGCGAGCCCCAACTGCGGTTCTATCAGCCCCTGCAGCTCGGCGTGGAGGTCTTCGGCTTCGCTCTGCGTCCGTCCGATCACCGGGGAGATTCCCGGCATGATCTTCAGTTCGTGGGCTTCGCGTCCGTAACCGGCCAGACGCCCCTTCAGATCGCTGTAGAAGGCGCGTGCATCCTCCAGCGTCTGCTGGGCGGTGAACACCACCTCGGCGGTGCGCGCGGCCAGGGCCTTGCCCGGTTCCGACGAGCCCGCCTGTACCAGCACCGGGTGGCCCTGCGGCGAGCGCGGCTGGTTCAGCGGGCCGCGCACGCGGTAGTAGTCGCCATGATGGGCGAGGGTGCGCAGTTGCTCCGGGTCGAAGTAGCGGCCGCTGAGCTTGTCGCGGCGGAAGGCGTCGTCGGCGAAGCTGTCCCACAGGCCGCGGGCCACATCGATGAACTCCTCGGCGCGGGCGTAGCGGTCGGCGTGGTCGAAATGCTGCTCCAGGCCGAAGTTCTGTGCTTCCTGGTCCGTCGCCGAGGTCACCAGGTTCCAGCCGGCACGGCCGCCGGACAGGTGATCGAGCGAGGCGAAGCGGCGCGCCAGCAGGTAGGGATCGTTGTAGCTGGTGGAGACGGTGGAAATCAGGCCAATGCGCTCGGTCACCGAGGCCAGCGAAGCGAGGAGCATCAGTGGATCGAATACCTCGCCGAGGGTGGTGTGCGCGGCCAGTTCATTGCTGCCGAGCAGGGCGAGGTTGTCGGCGAAGAAGATCGCGTCGAACAGGCCGCGTTCGGCGGTCTGCGCCAGGCGGCGGAAGTGTGCGAAGTCCAGGGCGCCGGCGGGTGCCAGCGGGTGGCGCCAGGCGGCCAGGTGGTGACCGCTGCCCATCAGGAAGGCGCCGAGGCTGATCTGTGTCTGGCTCATATGTACCTCAGAAGTCGTAGCGCAGGGTCACGCCGGTCACGCGCGGCTGGCCGGGATAGCCCACGTACAGGCCGTTGGAGGAAGCGATTACTGCCTGGTAGTACTCCTTGTCGAAGGCGTTCTTCACCCACAGGGAGGCGTCCAGCAGCCCGTCGCCGACTTCGTGGCGCAGGCCCACCGAGAAGTTGGCTAGGCCATAGCCGGGGATCTTCGACAGGCTGGAGTTGTCCAGCGTGCCCTCGGCCTCGGAGCGGTAGGCGTAGCTCGCGGTGACATAGGGCTCGAAGCGGTTGTCCAGTTGCCACTTGTATTCGCCGTTGAGGTTGGCGATCCAGCGCGACGCGCCCATCACCCGCTCGCCGGAGAGATCGCAGGTGGCCGGCGCGCCGGGCTGGCTGCTGACTTCGGCCGGGCAGGGGGCGTCCTTGAACGACAGATAGGTGACATCGTTGAACGAGCCGTTGAAGTTCACGGTCAGGCCTCGCAGCGGCAGCGCGGTGGCTTCGAACTCCAGGCCGCGCGAACGCAGGTCGCCGGCGTTGGCCAGTACCTGGTAGCCGGTCAGCGAGCCGGCGGGCTGGTAGTAGGTGGTGGCCTGGTAGCCGGTGATGCCGGTCCAGAACAGGTTGGCGTTGAGCTGCAGGCGACGGTCGAAGAGCGTGCTCTTGATCCCCAGTTCCGCATCGTTGGCGCGCTCGGGACCGACCAGCAGGGAGTCGGCACCAGCGCTGGGGGCACTGCCGATGGTGAGGTTCACCCCGCCGGACTTTTCGCCGTGGGACAACGAGGCGTAGCCCAGCAGATTGTCGTCGAACTTGTAGCTCAGGCTGAGCAGTGCCGAGGGCGCGGCGTTGTGCAGGCTGAGGTCGCCGGAGTCGTAGGCGCCGGCCTGGCTGGCGCGGATCGCCGCAGGCAGGCCGCCGACCGGAGCGCCGCCCACGGGGGCGGAGCGCTCGACCTGCGCCTGCTTCTCTTCATAGGTGCCGCGCAGGCCGAGGGTGAAGTCCAGCTTGTCGCTCAGGTGCCAGGTGCCCTGGGAGAACAGGGCGAAACTGTCGGTGTCGATCCAGCCCTTGCTGGTGCTGCTGACGTTGTTCAGCGCATTGAGGTTGGCGCCGATCAGGTTGAGGTCGGCCAACGGGCCGAGGTCGACGAAATAGCGGTTGTTCAGGCTCTGGCGGAAGGCGTACGCGCCCACCACATAGTCGAAGGTACCGCCGGTGGGCGAGGCCAGGCGGATTTCCTGAGAGAACTGGCGGTCGTGGATTTCGTAACCCAGGTCGCGGATTACCGGCACGTCCAACTCGTCCGAATCGTTGGCCGGGTTGAAGTGCCAATAGCGATAGGCGCTGATGGAGGTCAGCTTGTAGCCGCCGTCGAGGTTCCAGTTGGCTTCCACCGAGCTGGCGTTCTGGTGGACGCTGACGTTCTGCCGGCCGTCGATGTTGGATTTGCCCTCCACCGGATGGGCGCCCACCAGGGCTGCGCGGCGCCAGAACTGACTGGAGCCGCCGTAGATCACGCCGCTGCCCTGGCTGGAGTTCTCGCTGTTGTATTCGTTGATCCAGCGCAGGCTGAAATCATCGTTGGGCTGGAACAGCAACTGGCCGCGTACGCCTTCGCGCTCGCCGCCCAGGAGGGTGCGGCCGTCGGCAAGGTTTTTCAGGTAGCCATCGTCGCGGGTGCGGTAGAGCGACAGCCGCCCGGCCAGGGTCTCTGTCAGCGGGCCGGAGAAACTGCCCTTGCCCTGGAAGTAGCCGTTCTCGCCGCCGGAGGTTTCGATACTGCTTTCGGGGGTGAAGGTCGGTTTGCGCGTGGTGATGTTCAGTACACCGGCGGTGGTGTTCTTGCCGAACAGGGTGCCCTGCGGACCACGCAGCAGGTCGAGTTGTTCGATGTCCATCAGGTCGAACACCGCCATGCCGGGGCGGCCGAGGTAGACGTTGTCCAGGTAGATCCCGGCGGAACCTTCCAGGCCGTCGCTGGCCGGGTTGTTGCCGATACCGCGCACGGCCAGGCTCGACTGGCGCGCGTGGATGTAGGCGACGTTCACGCTGGGCAATGCCTGCTGCAGGTCCTGGATCTTGTAGATGCGCTGCTTGTCGAGGGTGTCGCCGCTGAGCGTGGTGATCGGCGTCGGCACGTCCTGAGCGTTTTCCTCGCGGCGGCGGGCGGTCACGGTGACCGTCTGCAGGGCATCGGTAACGGCTTGGCCGTCGTTGCCGACGGCGCTCTGCCCATCGGCGGCGGCATTGCCAGCGGCCAGCAGCAGCGCCAGGGTCAGTGGGTGCAGCGCCAGGCCGGTGCGGCTGGCGCGCGAAGGGAGTCTATGCATGGCTTGTCCTTGCAGCAGGGCCGTGGCACGCACGGCTGGAAGTCGGCGAAGCGGGGGCTGGTCACCCCTCTGGTCGCCGATGCTAGGCAAGCTCACTCGAAGACGATGGGCTTTGGCGGACAATCCATGGTCCGCCGCAGACAGATACCGGTCTCACAACGCCAGGGCGAAGCCGCCGGTTGGCCGGACGGCGGCCGGTGACTCGGCCAGGCCCAGTTCGCCCTGGCGCCATTGCCCCGGGCTCTGGCCGGTCCAGCGGCGGAATGCACGGTTGAAGCTGCTGGGCTCGTTGAAGCCCAGCCGGTAGCAGACTTCGTTGACCGAGCAGTGAGGCTGGCGCAGGTGCGCGAACGCCAGTTCACGGCGTGTTTCCTCCAGGAGCTGGGTAAAACTGGTGGCATGACGCAGCAGGTGGCGATGCAGGTTGCGCGTGCTCATGCCCAGTTCCTCGGCGACCAGCCCCTGCTGGACTTCGCCGCTGGGCAGTTGGCGCACGATGGATTGGCGGACCTGCTCGGGCAGGTCGTGGCCGGACAGGCGCTTGAGGTAGCTGTTGAGGCTGCCATCGAGGATCTGCGCCAGCTCGCGGTTCCCGCTGCGCAGCGGGATTTCCAGTAGCGCCGGGTCGTAGTCTACGGCGTTGTGTGCAGCATCGAAGACCAGGCGCTGGCCGAAACGCGCTTCCCAGGCGTCGGCGTCGATGGGGCGGGGCCGCGCCAGGTGTACGCAACGCACCACGCCCAGGCCCCAGATCGGCGTGGCATGCCGCAGTCCGGAAGCGAGCAGTGCCTCGGTGGCCATCTGCTCGACCTGTGCGCGGGGGATGCGCCGGTGGATCAGGCGGCAGACTCCGTCGCCGCGCTCCAGGCTGACCTGGCCGGACGTGCTCACCACGGGGGAAAAGCGCACCACGCGCTCCAGCGCTTCGCCGACGGTGGCGCTGCTTTGCAGGGCGAACAGCAGGCCATGGAAGTCCGTGGGCAGGCTGTGCGCGGCGACTTCAAGGCCGAACGCCGGATCGCCGGTGGTGCGCTCCACGGCGCGCCACAGGGCGCTCATGCGCTCGAGCGGAATGCGAAGGTTGGCGTCCTGCAACTGTGCCGGGTCGATGCCGGCGGTGCGCAGCAGGGGTCTGGGATCGTGTCCGTGGGCCTGCAAGGCGCGGGCGATGACCTGGGCCCAGGTGGCTATGGTGTCGGCATGCATGTGCGCTACTCCCTGGGTAAAGGCCCGCGCCGCTCTGCGACAGTCGTTTGCGACGGAGGGAGCGCCATGATGGCAAGCATTTTTTAGCTCATGAAGGAATTATTTTCATTATTTAAATAACTGAAATGCCTAAGTGGAGGCCGTTGCGGGTTGTGACCACGACGATGCGTTTTCAGCATGGAAAATATGCCTGGCGGGTTGCGGTGCAGGGGCGTGCGCCGTGGTCCCGGAAAACCGCCGGTATCGCCGGTGCTCACAATGTTCTTGGCTGTCGCGTGAAGACGCGCAGCAGACCACGCGCCAGCTCGCGGAACAGGCGGCCGGCGAAGCTGAAGTCGAGCACACCGGTTTCGTCGACATAGCGCTGCCATTGCTCCACCAGAGCGCGCAGGCGTTCCGGCTCCCGCTCCGCCAGGTCGTGGATTTCGCCGGGATCGCGCGCGAGGTCGTAGAGCTGCCAGCGCCCCGGACCGTCAGGCTTGGGAATATACAGCGCCTTCCAGCGGCCCTGGCGGATGGCACAAGCGCGGAACAGCTCCCAGCCGGTGGTTTCGTCCTGCGCGTGCGGCTCGGTTTCTTGTCCCTGAAGGTACGCCAGCAGCGAACGGCCACGGATCGGCAACACCTCGCGGCCCTGGTAGTGGGGGCCCGGATGGCGCGTGTCGGCCAGTTCCAGGAGGGTCGGCACGATGTCCATCACCGTGGCGAAGGCATGGCTGATGGTTCCCTGCAGATGCAGCCCGGGCCAGGTGATGAAGGCTGGAACGCGGATGCCGCCCTGACTGGTGAAGAGTTTGAATTGGCGCGAGGGGGCGGTGGCCGCCTGGGCCCAGCGTGGACCATACCAGACATAGGAGTTGGCGCGGCCCACGTTCTCCAGGCGATTGTCGTAATGCTTGGCGATGAAGCGCTGGGCGCGCTTGCCGACGATGGGCAGGGCTTCAAGCGCTGCACCTTCGGCGCCGTTGTCGGAGAGGAACACGATCACTGTGTTGTCCAGTTCGCCGCTGGTGCGCAGGTGCTCGATGACCCGGCCGACGTTCCAGTCCAGGCGATCGACCATGGCGGCATAGACCTCCATGGCGCGGGCCGACTGTTGCCTGCCTGCGTCATCCAGTTCGTGCCAGTTCGGTGTGTCGGCTACTACCGGGTGGGCTTCAACGTCTTCGGCGATCAACCCCAGCTCCTTCAGCCGCGCCAGACGCTGTTCGCGCAGCACATCGGGACCGCCGTCGTAGCGCCCCTTGTACTTGCTGATCAGCTCGTCCGGTGCCTGTAATGGGAAGTGCGGGGCGGAAAAGGGCAGGTAGGCGAAGAAGGGCCGTCCATCGTCCGTCGGGCGCTCGTCCAGGTAGTCGAGCAGGCGGTCGGTGAAGGCATCGGAGGAATAGAAATCCTCCGGCAGTTCGCTTACCGGGTCGAGGCCATCGCGGTAAGTGCCTTCCACCGCATGCAGCAGGCGCGGCATCTTGTGTGGCACCACGTCGGGCGACCAGCCGTAGTGGTTGTGTGCGGCCCCTTCCAGGATGAACGAACGCTCGAAACCGCGTGCCGCCGCCGAGGTCTCCGCCGTACGGCCCAGATGCCATTTGCCGGAGATCAGCGTGTGGTAGCCGGCGTCGCGCAACAGCTCGGCGAGGGTTACCACGCGCCGGTTGAGGTGGCCTTCGTAGCCGGGGTTGCGGCGGATGGTCTCGTCGCTGAATTCGGCCATCGCTCCGATGCCGGCGAGATGATGGTCGGTGCCGGTCAACAGCATGGCGCGGGTCGGCGAGCAGGCAGACGCTGCATGGAAATCGGTGAGACGCAGGCCGGCCGTGGCCAGGGCATCGAGGTTCGGTGTGTCGATCTCGCCGCCGAAGGCGCCAAGGTCGGAGAAACCCAGGTCGTCGGCAACGATCAGCAGGAAGTTCGGGCGTTTGCTCATGGTCGTCTCAGGCAGGTGGTGCGGTGCATCGTGAGGGCTGGCAGCTGCGCGCGATGGGCGCTTCGCAGCCTGTTTCCCTGGCTTGAGTGCAGCCTGGGGAAGCTCCTTTTCCGGCATATCCAGGAAGATATCGATGCCTTCAAGCGATAAGAGCGCCCATTAAGGACGCCCTTGTGCGAACGCGCCATTGCCTTCGGCGAATACTTTTCATGCCTTATCGGCATCGAACACGACCGCCCGCACAGGCGGGCTTTCCGGGTCGCCGGGCTTGGGAAGGGGGATCAGTCAGTTGCCGGCGGAGTCACACAGCTCGAGGCAGCGCCGCGCCCGTTGCTGATCGGGCGAGTCGAAGCCTTCGGTGAAGCGACGGTAGACCGGCTGCAGCAGTTGCCGCGCGGCTTCCGATCGGCCCTGCGTGTGCCACAGCCCCGCCAGGCAGGTGGCCGAGCGCAGTTCCCAGGCCAGCGCACCTTGTTCCTGGGCCAGCGCCAGGGCGCGGCTCAGCAGGGTTTCCGCGCCGAGCAGGGATTCGCGGTCGTCGCGCTCGAGCAGGGCAACGGCTTCATTGCGCAGGATTTCCGGCGCACACCAGCCTGCGGCGCCAGTTCTTGCACGCATCAACTGGGCCGGGTCTGCGGGCAGGGGACGGCCGCCGAGGGTTTGCACGATGTCGCGCACCAGGCCGACCGCGGGGGCGCCGGGTGAGTCCTCGAAGCGCATGGCCCAGGCATAGTGCCGCGCCCAGTCGGTGAACAGCGGAACGCGGTGGCGCTCGGCGACCTCGACCATCTGCCGCACGCGTTGACGAGCCTTGTCGAGTTCGCCGTTATAGAAAGCGATGACGCAACCGGCCGCGGCGAGGCTGTAGGCGATGGAGGCGCTGTGGTCGATTTCGCAGGCCAGTTCGATGGCCTGCGCTGCCATACGCTCCGCCTGTTCCGGCAGGCCGCGCAGCCAGAGCGTGCGAGCCTGGGTGGCCAGGGAAGCGACCTGCTGGTCGTATTGCACGCCCAGGCACGGAGCGAAGCGGTTCGCCTGCCGCTGTTGTTCCAGGCGCTCAAGTACGTCGTCGCCGACGGACTGGGCCAGTACCTGATTCCCCGAGTAATGCAGCGCCAGTACCTTCAGGCGCAGTGCGCTGGTGGCGAGTATCTCGCCCTGGCCGCTGCTCAGGCGGTCGAAGCGCTGGCTATGCTCGGCCGCCAACTGGTACTGGCCGGCCCACAGCAGCACCGCCAGGCCACCCGACAGCGCGGTGAGCTCGCCAGGGCGGTCACCGATCTGCTGGGCGAGGAACCGCGCGTTCTGGAAGGCCTCGTTCGCCTGGCTGTTGCGCACGTCGTGATAGGTGGTGTTGCCCAACGCCAGCTCCAGGCGCATGGCCAGCTCCAGCGATGCAGCGGATTGTGCGCCGAGCAGGCCCAGTGCGGCGCTCACGTGGGGGCCGTACTCGTGCAGCAGCGACAGCTCCTGCCACAGCGGTGACGAACAGGCCGCGAGATGGATCGCCAGGGTGTGCCGGACCTCGGCGTGCAGGCCCCAGTCGAGCGCGGCGCGAACATCGGCGAGCCATGGCGCGTGGCGTTGCAGCCAGCCCTGGGACGCCGACCGTTCCCACTCATCCTGCGCGGCCTGCATCGCGCGCTCGCAGAGTTCCAGATGACGCTCCCGGGCTTCGTGGAGTTCGCCGGTGGCCTCGAGTTTTTCCAGCGCGTAAAGACGGGTTGGTTCGAGCAGTCGGTAGGTGACTTCGTCGCCGCGAACCTCGGTGCTCAGCAGCGACTTGGCCGTCAGGTGATTCACCAGCAGGAAGGCCGTGCCCAGGTCCGCCGGTTGGCCGAGGGCCGCGGCGACGGAGTCCAGCGTGAAGCTGCCGCGAAAGACGCTGAGGCGCCGCAGGCAGGATTGCTCCGCGGGACGCAGCAGCGCGTAACTCCAGTCGAGCATCGCGCGCAGGTGTTGGTGGCGATCGGATTGCAGCGGCAGGTCGAGGTAGCCACCCTGCAACAACGCATCGATGCTGCCGTCGGCCTGGCCCAGGTGCCCGGCGGCGAGTTCCAGCGCCAGCGGAATGCCCTCCAGGCGCCGGCAGATTTCGCCGACCCGCGGCAGGTCCTCGGGGCGGAATTCGAACTCTTCGTGGGTCTCCTTCGCCCGCTCGATGAGCAGCGCCACTGCCGGGTAGGCGAGGGCGTCCTCGATGCTGGCGACCTGCGCTGGTGGGCAACCGAGCGGCCGCAGCGGCTGGATGTGCTCGCCGGTGGCGCGCAGGCTTTCGCGGCTGGTGGCGAGGATATGCATCTGCGGCGCATGGCGCAGCAGGCACTCCACCAGATGCGCGGCGGCTTCGATCAGATGCTCGCAGTTGTCGATGAGCAGCAGCATCTGCCGGTCGGCGACCTGGGTGCAGATCTGTTCCAACGATTCGCCTGCCAGTCCCGGAATGCCCAGGGCACTGGCGAGGGTGCTGTTCAACGGCCGTGCGTCCTGCAACGGGGTCAGGTCGAGCATGCGGATGCCGTGGCGGTACTGGCCGATGAAACGCTCGGCGGCCTGCAGGGCGAGGCTGGTCTTGCCGATGCCGCCGCTGCCCACCAGGCTGATGCAGCGGCGTTGCGGCAGTTCGGCAACCAGGCGCTCCAGCTCCGTTTCGCGCCCCAGCAGGCGATTGCGCCGCGGCGGCAGATTGTGGTTCGCCGCGGCCCCCGGGTCATGGGCCGGCGTGGATTGCGTCGAAGCGGTCAGCGGCTCGACGAAGCTGTAGCCACGCAATGCCACCGTGACGATGAAGCGCCGGCCATTCTGGCCATCGCCCAGGGCTTTGCGCAGGGCGGCCATGTGCACCCGCAGGTTGCCTTCGTCGATGTCCTGGCCGGGCCAGGCGCGGGCCAGCAGTTCGCCCTTGCTCACCACCTGGCCGGCGCGCTCCAGCAGCGCCAAAAGGATGTCCAGTGCACGCTGGCCCAGGCGCAGCGGACGGCCGGCCTCGAGGATCATGCGTGAGGTGGGGAATATCTGGTAGGGGCCGAAATGAAGCACGGTTTCGACCGTCGCCACGGGCTCGGGAGTCATCGTCTGGTCGTCGCTTTCGCACGCTGGGGCAGTTTTCGCGCCGGCCCAGGTGTTCGCCCTGGTGGCGCAGGTCCATCGACTCTGCGGTCGATTGGCCATTCTTTTTGTGAATGACACTCAGGGTAAACGACGGCTCGGCGTTGGGCCATCGTGCGCCGGCGAGCCTGATCCGGACATTTTGCCTAATAACGATTAACGCCGCGTTCACCTCGACATTGCCTTTCGGGTGTCCTGCGCTGCTGGCTGCTCTGCCTCGCAGGCCTGGCCGGGCAAGGCTTGGCGGGTGTCAGTCGGGAGCTGTCGCGATGATCGCAAGTGACGACGCGGGCAATGGAAAATCCGCTTCCCGGTCTTCGGTCCGCCGCCTTTTCTCTCCCTCGGGTTAATGCCGTTTAACCAGCTTTAACTCGCCGCCACCCCTTCGCCCACAAAAAATGGCCAGCAGACCGCAGGGGAGGGACCAGCATGCTTCAGAGACTGATCGGCCAGATGCCAGTGGACGCGCCAAAGCGTGATCTTGCGCCCTGGCAGCGCGAGCGCGCCCAGGCCTTGCTGCTCAAGCATCTGGACAGCGGCATCGCGGTGAGCGACCTGGCCGCCGCCTGCGCCCTGTCGCGCAGCGATTTCACCCGTAAGTTCAAGGTCGCCACGGGTCACTCGCCCCAGGCGTGGATGCGCATCCTGCGGGTGGAGAAGGCCAAGCAACTGATGCGCGAATCGTCCTTCCCGCTGGCGGAGATCGGCCTGCAGTGTGGCTTCTGCGACCAGGCGCATTTCTGCCGGATTTTCTACCGCATCGAAGGCGTTACGCCCTTGAGCTGGCAGCGCCAGTTCTTCCATGAGGAACACCGTTCGACCTGGCGGCACGCGGGTTAGCCCGAGCGCCCAGCGGTGCTCCATGTGTTTGTCGTTCTGTAAATGGAACGCTAGAGGCAATTTTTGCCGTCTAGTGGATCAAGGGTGTCGAAATTAATCTTTGTTCCATGCAGTGACGCACTGCAAAACGAGTCCAAACCCTTTCCGGCAGCGCCGGCACCCACTGAAAGCAAAT